>WGBS01000140.1 GCA_015494165.1 Gammaproteobacteria bacterium
ACCCCTCGCCTCACGACCCCCGCCTCCCGTCACTCCGGATTGTGGGAGGGGCTTCCAGCCCCGATCCAAAAGGCCGCGCGCGAAGCGCGCACCGACCCTCGTCTCCCGGTTCCCGTCTCCCGACTCTCCCCCCGCAGGCGGGGAGTGTGCGGGGGACGGGTTACGGGTGACGGGAGACGGGAGACAGGGAAGATTCAAAGGCCGCGCGCGGAGCGCGCACCAGCCCTCGTCTCCCGACCCCCGCCTCCCGTCACTCTCGATTGTGGGAGACTTCCAGCCCCCATCAATGGCCGTGCATGAAGCACGCGCTGGGCCCCGTCTCCCACTGGAATCCGCCAACTGCCAACCGCGAACGGCGAACGGCCAACTGCTAACATAGCGACGCGCATGCGCATCCTCGTGAGCAACGACGACGGCTACGCCGCGCCGGGCATCCGCGTGCTCGCCGAGGCCCTGGGCCGCATCGCGGAGGTGACGGTGGTGGCGCCCGACCGCGACCGCAGCGGCGCGAGCAACTCCCTCACGCTCGACGACCCCATCCGCGCCGAGGTGATGGATGACGGCGTGATCCGTGTGCAGGGCACGCCCACCGACTGCGTGCACCTCGCCATCACGGGGCTGCTCGAGCACGAGCCCGACATGGTGGTCTCCGGCATCAACGCCGGGGCCAACCTCGGCGACGACGTGCTCTATTCGGGCACCGTGGCGGCGGCGATGGAGGGCCGCTTCCTCGGGCGGCCCGCGATCGCCGTCTCGGTGGTCTCGCCCAGGCCGCGCCACTATGCGACGGCGGCCGAGGTCACGGTGCGCCTGGTGCGGCAGGTGCTCGAGGACCCGGTGCCCGCGGACACCATCCTCAACGTCAACGTGCCGGACGTGCCGCTGGAGGCCCTGCGCGGCTTCGAGGCCACGCGCCTCGGCCACCGCCACCGCTCCGAGCCCGTGGTGCGCGACACGGATCCGCGCGGGCGCCCCATCTACTGGGTGGGACCGCCGGGGGCGGAGCAGGACGCGGGCCCCGGCACCGATTTTCATGCCATACGCCAGGGACGCGTCTCCATCACGCCCATCCAGGTGGACCTCACGCGCTACTCGGCGCTTGAGACCGTGGCGCGCTGGGTGGAGGCCCTGCGGTGAGCCGGCGCCGGCTGCTGGGCGTCGGCATGACCTCGCCGCGCACGCGCGAGCGCATGGTCGCGCGCCTGCGGCGCGAGGGCATCCGCGACGAGCGGGTGCTCGAGGTGATGGGGCGCCTGCCGCGCCACCTGTTCGTGGACGAGGCGCTCGCCAGCCGCGCCTACGAGGACACGGCCCTGCCCATCGGGCACGGGCAGACCCTGTCGCGGCCCTACACCGTGGCGCGCATGACCGAGCTGGTGCTCGAGCACGCGCCACGGCGCGTCCTCGAGATCGGCACCGGCTCCGGCTACCAGGCCGCGGTCCTCGCCTGCCTCGTGGAGGAGGTCTGCACCATCGAGCGGTTGCTGCCCCTGCTGCGCGCCGCGCGCGGGCGCTGGCGCGAGCTCGGCCTGCACAACATCCGCGCCCGCCACGGCGACGGCGCGCGCGGCTGGCCCGCGCGTGCCCCCTTCGACGCGGTGCTGCTCACGGCGGCCCCTGCCGAGCCGCCCGCGGCGCTGCTCGAGCAGCTCGCCCCGGACGGATGCCTCGTCGGGCCCTTGGCGGGCAGGGGCGGCGCGCAGGCGCTCACCGTGCTCCGGCGCGAGGACGGGCGCTGGACGGCCGAGACGGTCGAGCCCGCGAGCTTCGTGCCGTGGCGCGGGGGGGTGGCGTGAGGCCCGCGCCCTTCCGTGCGCTCATGGACGCGGTCATGCGGGGCGCGCGCCACCGGCACGCCCCCTGGTGGCTGGCGGCGCTCAGCTTCGCCGAGTCGTCCTTCTTCCCGGTGCCCCCCGATGCGATGCTCGTCCCGATGGCGGTGGCCCAGCCGCGGCGCGCGTGGCGCCTCGCCCTCGTCGCCACGCTCGCCTCGGCGGCGGGGGGCGTCGCCGGGTGGCTCATCGGCCACTACGCCATGGAGGCCGTGGCGCCGCTGGTGCAGCGGGCCGGCTACTGGCCGGCCTACCTGGAGGCGCGCGCATGGTTCGCGCGCTGGGGCGTGTGGGTGGTGCTGCTCGCCGGCTTCTCGCCCATCCCGTACAAGGTCTTCACGCTCTCGGCCGGCGCGGCCGCGATGCCGCTCGGTCCCTTCGTCCTCGCCTCGCTGGTGGGCCGGGGCGCGCGCTTCTACCTGGTGGCGGGGCTCGCCGCCTGGGCGGGGCCGCGCGCCGAGCCCTGGGTGCGGCGCAACGTGGAGCGCATCGGCTGGGCGAGCGTGGCGCTCGCCCTCCTGGCCTGGCTCGTCTGGCGCGGTGCGACGGCCTGAGCTCCTGCTGGCTGCGATCCTGGTGGCGCTGTCCGCCCTGCTCGGGGCCTGCGCGGGGGGCGCGGCCCGCGCGCCCGTGAGCGAGCCGCATGCGCACGGCGCACGGACGCAGCCGACGCGCACCGCGCGCCACGCGCACCGGCGCGCCACCTGGCACGTGGTGCGTCGCGGGGAGACGCTCTACAGCATCGCCTGGCGGCACGGGCGCGACTGGCGCGCGGTGGCGCGCTGGAACGGCCTGCGCCCGCCGTACCGCATCCATCCCGGCCAGCGCCTGCGCGTGAGCCCGCCGCGCGCGCGCGCCGCGCGGCGGCAGGCGGCACGTGCCGAGGGCCGCGCGAAGGCGCACCGGCGCGGCACGCGGCGCGAGGCGGGCAGGAAGGCGGTGCGCAGGAAGCCGCGCGCGCGGACGCGCATCGTGTGGCGCTGGCCCACCGAGGGGCGCGTGCTGCGGCGCTTCGACCCCGAAGGGCCCGGGAAGAAGGGCATCGCTATCGGCGGGCGCGTCGGGCAGCCCGTGCGTGCAGCGGCGGACGGGCGCGTGGTCTACAGCGGAAGTGGACTTGTCGGATACGGCAAGCTTATCATCATCAAGCACGACGAGACTTGGCTCAGCGCCTACGGGCACAACAGCCGTCTGCGGGTGAGGGAAGGGCAGCGCGTGCGCGCGGGCCAGCGCATCGCCGACATGGGACGTGACGGCAAGGGGACGGCGCTGCTGCACTTCGAAATCCGGCGCGACGGCCGGCCGGTCGACCCGCTGAAGCTGCTGCCGAGACGCTGAGCCGGGCGTCGGCGCCACCGTGGAGGAGGAGGACATGGCAGCAGGCGCCTCGCACGGCGGCGGCCGCGTGCTGGAGCGTCGCCGCCACCCGTCGCCACCCGTCGCGGGGAAGGCGGTGCGATGAGCGCGCGCGGCGGCACCCGCAGGCGCGGAGGGCGGCGCGGGCGCGCGGCCGAGGGCGCCGCGCCGGTCCCGCCCGCGGAGGAGCCGCTGCTGGAGGAGGGTGAGGAGCCGCTCGTCCCGGAAGCAGAGCCCGCAGACGGCGAGGACGAGGCGGCCGTCCTCGGCGCCGGCGAGATCCCGGACGACCAGCTCGACGCCACGCGCCTCTACCTGAGCGAGATCGGCTACTCGCCGCTGCTCACTGCCGAGGAGGAGGTGCACTACGCGCGGCTCGCGCAGCAGGGCGACGAGGCCGCGCGCCGGCGCATGATCGAGAGCAACCTGCGCCTCGTCGTCAAGATCGCCAAGCGCTATCTCAACCGCGGCCTCGCCCTGCTCGATCTCATCGAGGAGGGCAACCTCGGGCTCATCCGCGCCGTCGAGAAGTTCGACCCCGAGCGCGGCTTCCGCTTCTCGACCTACGCCACCTGGTGGATCCGGCAGACCATTGAGCGCGCCATCATGAACCAGACGCGCACGATCCGCCTGCCCATCCACGTGGTCAAGGAGGTCAACGCCTACCTGCGCGCCTCGCGCCGCCTCGCCCAGCGCCTCAAGCGCGAGCCCACGGTGGAGGAGATCGCGCGCGAGCTCGGGCGCCCCGTGGAGGAGGTGCGGCGCCTGCTCGCGCTCACCGAGCGCATCGCCTCGGTGGACTCGCCCATCGGCGAGGACGAGGACCGGCTGCTGCTCGACGCCATCCCCGACGAGAACAACCCCGACCCGGCCGAGCTCCTGCAGGACGAGGACCTGCAGGCGAACCTCGAGCACTGGCTGTCAAAGCTCAACGACAAGCAGCGCGCCGTGGTCGAGCGCCGCTTCGGCCTGCGCGGGCACGAGCGCTCGACGCTGGAGGAGGTGGGCAACGAGATCGGTGTCACGCGCGAGCGCGTGCGCCAGATCCAGATGGACGCCCTGCGCCGCCTGCGCGAGATCCTCGAGAGCGAGGGCTTCTCGGGCGACACCCTCCTCGAGTGAGCGCAGGCGCGGGATCGTCAGCCGATGATGAGGGCGGCGGCCACGCGCCGGCCCTCGGCGGCGAGGATGTTGAAGGTGCGGCAGGCGGCGGCGGTGTCCATCACCTCGACGCCGACGCCGCGCGCGTTGAGCGCGGCCAGCGTCCGGGCATCCGGAAAGCGCAGGCGCTCGCCGGTCCCGAGGAGCAGCACCTCGACGCCGAGCGCGGCGAGGGCGAGCAGGTGCTCCGCCTCGAGCTCCTCGAAGCTGCGCGGCGGCCAGTCGCGCAGCACGCGCTCGGGGAGCACCACGGCGCTGCGCGTGAGCACCTCCTCGCCCACGGTGACGCTGCCCGGCGTGTAGGCGCGGATGGGGCAGGCGAAGTCCGGCAGGTCGAGGCTGAGCTTCATGCCGTCACCTTAGCGCCGCCGCCGCACCTCGGCAACGCGCCCACGGTCGGCGCGCGCGCGTCGCGAAATTGACACGCCGCCCGCGCCGCGGGTAGTGTTTAGCGCTTCCGACGGCGCGCCGCGACGAGACCCCGGTGAGCGAACCGTTCCCTAGAATCAAGCGCTTGCCGCCCTACGTCTTCAGCATCGTCAACGAGCTGAAGGCGCGTGCGCGCGCGCGCGGCGAGGACATCGTGGACTTCGGCATGGGCAACCCGGACCGCCCGCCGCCGCGCCACATCGTCGACAAGCTCGTGGAGGTGGCGCAGCGCAACGACACCCACCGCTACTCCATGTCGCGCGGCATCCCGCGCCTGCGGCGGGCCATCTGCGAGTGGTACCGGCGCCGCTACGGTGTGGAGCTCGATCCCGAGAGCGAGGCCATCGTCACGATCGGCTCCAAGGAGGGGCTGGCGCACCTGGCGCTCGCGACGGTGGAGCCGGGCGACGCCGTGCTGGTGCCGAACCCGGCCTATCCCATCCACCCCTACGGCTTCGTCATCGCCGGCGCCGACATCCGCCACATCCCGCTCGCGCCCGCGACGGAGGAGGAGGAGTTCTTCGCCGAGGTCGAGCGCGCCATCAAGGACTCCTGGCCGCGCCCGAAGATCCTGCTGCTCAACTTCCCCGCCAACCCCACCACGCGCTGCGTGGAGCTCGGCTTCTTCGAGCGGGCGGTGGCGCTGGCGCGCGAGCACGGGATCTGGATCATCCACGACTTCGCCTACGCCGAGCTCACCTTCGACGGCTACGTCGCGCCCTCCATCCTGCAGGTGCCGGGGGCGAAGGAGGTCGCGGTCGAGTTCTACTCGCTGTCGAAGAGCTACAACATGCCGGGATGGCGCGTGGGCTTCATGTGCGGCAATCCGGAGCTCGTGGGGGCGCTGGCGCGCATCAAGTCCTACCTCGACTACGGCATGTTCACGCCCATCCAGGTGGCGGCGATCACGGCCCTCGAGGGGCCCCAGGAATGCGTGGCCGAGATCCGCGAGACCTACCGCCGCCGGCGCGACGTGCTGTGCGAGGGCCTGCGCTCCTTCGGCTGGGAGGTGGAGAAGCCGCGCGGGACCATGTTCGTGTGGGCGCCCATTCCCGAGCCCTACCGCGCCATGGGCTCGCTCGAGTTCTCCAAGCGCCTCCTCACCGAGGCCAAGGTGGCGGTCTCGCCCGGGGTGGGCTTCGGCGAGTACGGGGAAGGCTACGTGCGCTTCAGCCTGATCGAGAACGAGCACCGCACGCGCCAGGCGGTGCGCTGCATGCGCGCCATGTTCCGGCGCGACGCCGCCGCGGGCGCGGCCGTCGGGGGGGCACGCTGATGCGCCCCGTGCGGGTCGGCCTGCTCGGCCTCGGCACGGTCGGCTGCGGCACCGTGACGGTGCTGCGCCGCAACGCCGACGAGATCGCCCGCCGCGCGGGCCGCGCCATCGAGGTGGTGCGCGCGGCGGTGCGCGACCCCGCGCGGGCGCGGCCCTGCGCGACCGAGGGCATCGCCGTGGACGGCGACGCGCGCGCCCTCGTCGAGGACCCCGCGATCGACGTCGTCGTCGAGCTCATCGGCGGCACCGATCCGGCGCGCGAGCTGGTGCTGGCCGCGATCGAGCGCGGCAAGCACGTCGTCACCGCCAACAAGGCCCTCATCGCCCTGCACGGCAACGAGGTCTTCGAGGCGGCGCAGCGCCGCGGCGTCATGGTCGCCTTCGAGGCCGCCGTCGCCGGTGGCATCCCCATCATCAAGGCCCTGCGCGAGGGGCTCGCCGGCAACCGCATCCTGTGGGTGGCGGGCATCATCAACGGCACCAGCAACTTCATCCTCACCGAGATGCGCGACGCCGGGCGCGAGTTCGCCGACGTCCTCGCCGAGGCGCAGGCGCGCGGCTATGCCGAGGCCGACCCGACCTTCGACGTCGAGGGCATCGACGCCGCCCACAAGCTCACCATCCTCGCCTCCATCGCCTTCGGCATCCCGCTGCAGTTCGAGCGCGTCTACACCGAGGGCATCAGCCGTCTGACGGCCGAGGACGTGGCCTACGCGGGCGAGCTCGGCTACCGCGTCAAGCACCTCGGCATCGCGCGGCGCACGGAGGAGGGCGTGGAGCTGCGCGTGCACCCGACCCTGATCCCGGAGCGGCGCCTGATCGCCAACGTCGACGGCGTCATGAACGCGGTGCTGGTGATGGGCGACGCGGTGGGGCCGACGCTCTACTACGGCGCCGGCGCCGGCGCCGAGCCCACGGCCTCGGCGGTGGTCGCGGACCTCGTCGACGTGGTGCGCACCATGACGGCCGACCCCGAGAACCGCGTCCCGCATCTGGCCTTCCAGCCGGACGCCCTCGCCGACCATCCGGTGCTGCCGGTGGAGGCCGTGGAGACGGCCTACTACCTGCGCATGGAGGTCGAGGACCGCCCCGGGGTGCTGGCCGAGGTGGCGCGCATCCTCGGCGAGCGCGGCATCAGCATCGAGGCCGTGATCCAGAAGGAGCCGCGCGCGGGCGAGACGCACGTGCCGCTTATCCTGCTCACGCACCGCGTGCGCGAGGGACGCATGAACGAGGCGCTGGCGGCCATCGAGGCGCTGGCGCCGGTGCGCGGCAGCGTCACGCGCATCCGCCTCGAGACCCTGGATGCCGGTGGACAGTAGGCGGCGGACAGGGAACAGCGAACAGTGAACAGCGAACGATAGGTAAGGGCATCGGAGGCCGCCGGAGTTCTCTGTCGCGTGGCTTTCTCCCCGTACACCGTAAACCGCAACCTGTAACCTCCATATGCCGTTCAGGACACGCTACACGGGCATCATCGAGCGTTACCGCGACCGCCTGCCGGTGCGCGACGACACGCGCGTCATCTCCCTCGGCGAGGGCGACACGCCGCTCGTGCGGCTCAACAACGTGGCGCGCCGCCTCGGCCTCGACGCGGACCTCTACGTCAAGTACGAGGGCCTGAACCCGACGGGCTCCTTCAAGGACCGCGGCATGACCATGGCCGTGACCAAGGCGGTGGAGGACGGCGCGCGCGCCATCATCTGCGCCTCGACCGGAAACACCTCGGCCTCCGCGGCCGCCTACGCCGCACGCGCGGGCATCACCGCCTTCGTCCTCATCCCGGACGGCAAGATCGCCCTCGGCAAGCTCGCCCAGGCCATGATGCACGGCGCCGTCGTGCTCCAGATCCGCGGCAACTTCGACGCCGGCATGCAGCTCGTCAAGGAGGTCGCCGCGCAGGCGCCGGTGACCATCGTCAACTCGATCAACCCCTATCGCCTGCAGGGCCAGAAGACCGCCGCCTTCGAGATCATCGAGGAGCTGGAGGGCGCGCCCGACTACCACTGCCTGCCGGTGGGCAACGCCGGCAACATCAGCGCCCACTGGATGGGCTACACCGAGTACTACGAGCACGGCATCGTCAACAGCCGCCCGGTGATGGTCGGCTACCAGGCCGCCGGCGCCGCCCCCTTCGTGCGCGGGGGTCCGGTGGCCGAGCCCGAGACCGTGGCGACGGCCATCCGCATCGGCAACCCGCAGAGCTGGGACAAGGCCTGGGCCGCGAGCCGCGAGTCCGGGGGCTGGTTCGACGCCCTCGAGGACGAGGAGATCCTCGCCGCCCAGCGCCTGCTCGCCGAGGAGGAGGGGATCTTCTGCGAGCCGGCCTCGGCCGCCTCGCTGGCGGGTGCCTTGCGAGACCTGCGCTCCGGGCGCATCCGCCCCGGCGCCAAGGTGGTCTGCACCCTGACCGGGCACGGCCTCAAGGACCCGGACATCGCCATCCGCCAGGCGGGCGAGCGCGTGCGCACGGTCGACGCCACGCTCGAGGCAGTGCGCGCCGCGATCCTCGGGGAGATCGAGGCTCGCGGCTGAGCCCCAGGCGATGGGGGCGCCGGCCCTGGTGCTCGTGGTCCCCGGCCTGCTCGGGCCGGTGCGCGGCGGACTCTCCGGCTCCGCCCCCCAGGCGCCCGCGCTGGCGCGCCTGCTCGCACGCGCCGATCGCACAGGGCGGCCGCACGGTGCGGCCGCCGATCCGGCGCGCGCCGTGCTGGAGGCCTTCGGGTGCCCGCCCGATGCGGAGGGTGTCGCCGCCGCCTGTGCGGCGGCCGAGCCGGTGGGCGAGG
>WGBS01000141.1 GCA_015494165.1 Gammaproteobacteria bacterium
CGCCCCTCGACCGCGGCCTCGCCTACGGCGACGGCCTCTTCGAGACCGTGGCGTGGCGCGGCGGGCAGCCGCGCCGCTGGGGGCGCCACATGGCGCGCCTCGCCGCGGGCTGCCGCCGCCTCGGCCTGCCGCCGCCGGACGGCGCGCGCCTGCTCGACGAGGCCCGCGCGCTGGCCCCGGCGGCGGGCGATGCGGTGGTGAAGGTCGTCCTCACGCGCGGCGACGGCGCGCGCGGCTACGCGCCCGCGGGGGGCGTGCGGCGCATCGTCGGCGTCCATCCCTGGCCGGCTTTTCCCGCCTTCGCCGAGGGGGCGTCGCTCACCGTGTGCGAAACGCCGGCGGCAGCGACCCCGGCGCTCGCCGGGCTCAAGCACCTCGGACGCCTGGAGCACGTGCTCGCGGCGGGCGAGGCGGCCGCGCGCGGGGCGTGGGAGGGGCTCATGCGCGATCCCGACGGCTGGGTGGTCTCGGGCACGCGCACCAACCTGTTCCTGGTGCGGAACGGGGTGCTGTGGACGCCCGAATTGTCGCGCTCCGGGGTTTGGGGCATCCTACGGGCGGAGGTGCTGGAGCGCGCGCGCGCGCTCGGGATCGCAGTGCGGCGCGCGCGCCTCGGCCTCGAGGCGGTGCGCGCCGCCGACGAGCTCTTCCTCACCAACGCCCTGGTCGAGATCCTCCCCGTGACCCGCTTCGAGGAGCGCAGGCTGGAGCCGGGCCCCGTGACGCGCCGCCTGGCCGCGGCCCTGCGCGGGGGCGCGGGCCCGTGAGGGCGAGGGCGCTGCGCGCGGCGGCCGTCGCGGCCGTGCTCGGCGCCGCGGGCGCCGGCGCGTGGCTCGCGGCCGACGTGCGCGCCTTCCTCGACCGGCCGCTGCGGCTGCCGCCGGAGGGGATCGTGCACGAGGTCGCGCCGGGCACCAGCCTCGCCGCGCTGGCGCATGCGCTCGCCGCGCGCGGCGTGCTCGACCGCCCGCGCTACCTCGTCTGGTACGCGCGCTGGCGCGGGCTCGCGCGCCGCATCCGCGCCGGCGAGTACCGCCTGCCGCCGGGCACCACGCCGCGGGGGCTCCTCGAGATGCTGGTGGCCGGGCGCGTGCGCCTGCACCGGCTCACGGTGGTCGAGGGCTGGACCTTCCGCGAGCTGCGCGCGGCGCTGCGCGCGCATCCCGCCATCGTGCAGACCCTGGGCGATGCCGACGGCGCCGCCGTGATGGCGCGCCTCGGGCATCCGGGCGAGCATCCCGAGGGGCGCTTCCTGCCCGACACCTACCGCTTCCCCAAGGGCACCACCGACGTCGCCTTCCTGCGGCGCGCCTACGAGGCCATGGAGGCCTTCCTCGCGCGCGCCTGGGCCGGGCGTGCGCCCGGCCTGCCGCTCGCCTCGCCCTACGAGGCGCTGGTGCTCGCCTCCATCGTCGAGAAGGAGACCTCGGTGCCGGAGGAGCGGCCCCTGATCGCCGGCGTCTTCCTGCGGCGCCTCGCCCGCGGGATGCGCCTGCAGGCCGACCCCACCGTGATCTACGGTCTGGGCGAGGGCTTCGACGGGAACCTGCGCCGGCGTGACCTGCGGCGCGACACGCCCTACAACACCTACACGCGCGCCGGCCTGCCGCCGACGCCCATCTGCCTGCCGGGCCGCGCCTCGATCGAGGCGGTCCTCCACCCGGCACCGGGCGATGCGCTCTACTTCGTCGCCAAGGGCGACGGCACGCACCACTTCTCGGCCACGCTCGCCGAGCACGAGCGCGCCGTGCGCCGCTACCAGCTCCGGCGCGGCGCGGGGGGCGGCCGGTGAGCGGCCGCGGACGCTTCGTCACGCTCGAGGGCATCGAGGGCGCCGGCAAGAGCGGCGCGCTCGCGCACCTGCGGGAGGTGCTCGCCGCGGCCGGCATCGAGGCGGTGGCGACGCGCGAGCCCGGCGGCACGGCGATCGGCGAGGCGCTGCGGGCGCTGCTCCTCGACCACCGCAACGGCATGGAGGCGGACACGGAGCTGCTGCTCATGTTCGCCGCCCGCGCCGAGCACCTCGCACGCGTCATCCGCCCCGCGCTCGCCGCCGGGCGCTGGGTGCTGTGCGACCGCTTCACGGACTCGACCTACGCCTACCAGGGCGGCGGGCGCGGCGTGCCCGCGGAGCGCATCGCCGCGCTCGAGGAATGGGTGCAGGGCCCGCTCCGCCCCGATCTCACGCTGCTCCTCGACGTGCCGCCGGAGCTGGGGCTCGCGCGCGCGCGCGGCCGCGAGGCGGGCGTCGACGACGCGGCGGCCCGCGACCGCTTCGAGCGCGAGGATCCGGCCTTCTTCGCGCGCGTGCGCGAGGCCTATCTGGCGCGCGCACGCGCCGAGCCGGCGCGCTTCCGCGTGATCGACGCGGCGCGCCCGTGGGAGGAGGTGCGCGCGGCGCTGGAGGAAGCGCTCGCGCCGCTGCTCGCCGCCTGGCGGGAGGAGGCGGGCCATGGCGCTGCCTGAGCCGCTGCCCTGGCACGAGGGGCCGTGGCGCGCCTTCGCCGCCGCGCGCCGCGCGGGGCGCGTGCCGCACGCGCTGCTGCTGTGGGGCCCGGCGGGCCTCGGCAAGGGCCTGCTCGCCCGGCGCATCGCGGCCGCGCTCCTGTGCGAGACGCCCGAGGGGGAGGCGCCCTGCGGGCGCTGCCGCGCCTGCGGGCTGGTCGCGGCCGGCACGCACCCGGACCTGACCGTGACCGCGCCCGAGGAGGAGGGCCGGCCCATCACGGTGGACGCGGTGCGCGAGCTCGGGGCGCGGCTCGCGCTCGCGAGCCACGGGGGCGGCTGGCGCGTGGCCGTGCTCGAGCCCGCCGAGCGCATGAACGTCGCCGCCGCCAACGCGCTCCTCAAGACGCTGGAGGAGCCGGGGCCGGAGACGCTGCTGGTGCTCGTGAGCCACCTGCCGGGGCGTCTCGCGCCCACGGTGCGCAGCCGCTGCCAGCGGCTGCGCGTGCCGATGCCGGCGGCGGACGAGGCGCTCGCCTGGCTCGCCGCGCGCGCACCGCAGGCCGCCCCGCAGGCGCGCGAGGCGGCCCTGGCGGCGGCCCACGGCGCACCGCTGCTCGCCGAGGCCCTCCTCGCCGAGGGACTGCTCGAGCTGCGCGCGGCGGTGCTGGAGGCCTGGGAGCGCGCGCGCCGCGACCCGGTGGCGGCGGGCGCGCTCGCCGCGGACTGGGACCGCGGGCGGCTGGAGCGCGCCCTCGGCTGGCTCGAGGGCTGGACCCTGGACCTCGCGCGCCTTGCCGCGGGCGCGGAGGCCGAGCGCCTCGGCAGCCCCGATCTCGCCGCGCGCTTGCGCGCGCTCGCGGAAGGGCTAGACTTGGTCCGGCTGCATCGCTTCCACGAGCGCGTGCGGCGCGCGCGGCGGCTCGCGCGCGAGAGCCAGGCCGCGGTGCAGCCGCTGTGGGAGGATCTGATGCTCGCCTGGGGCGGGGAGGAGCTGGCATGACGGCGGCGCAGGGCGCGGCGCGGGGCAAGGGCAGGCAAGGCATCCTCGCGCTCACCATCCGCGACAAGGCGGCGCTCTACGCCGCCTACATGCCCTACGTGAAGAACGGCGGCCTCTTCATCCCGACCACGCGCGAGTACAAGCTCGGCGACGAGGTCTTCATGCTCATCACCCTCATGGACGAGCCGGAGAAGATCCCGGTCGCGGGGCGCATCGTCTGGATCACGCCCAAGGGCGCGCAGGGCAACCGCCCGCCGGGGATCGGCGTGCAGTTCAGCGAGCTCGACGGCGGCAACGCGCGCAAGAAGATCGAGACCTACCTGGCGGGCGCGCTGCAGTCCGACCGGCCCACGCACACCATGTGAGCGTGCGGGCCACCGCCCCATGCTGGTCGACTCCCACACGCACCTCGACCTGCTCGACCTGCGCCCGGTCGGCGGCAGCCTCGCCGCCGTCATGGAGCAGGCGCGCGAGGCCGGCGTCGGCCACATGCTGTGCGTGGCGGTCAACCTCCGCCGCCTGCCGCCCATGCTCGAGATCGTCCATGCCTGGCCCGGCGTGTCGGCCACCGCCGGGCTCCACCCCAACGACCGGCGCGAGCCCGAGCCCGACGAGGAGGCGCTCGCGGCCGCCGCGCGCGATCCCGCCGTGGTGGCGATCGGCGAGACCGGCCTCGACTACTACCGCTGCGAGGGCGAGCTCGAGTGGCAGCGCGAGCGCTTCCGCCGCCACATCCGCGTGGCCCGCGCCCTCGGCCTGCCGCTGGTGATCCACAGCCGCGAGGCGGCGGCGGACACGCTGCGCATCCTCGCCGAGGAGGGCGCCGGCGAGGTCGGCGGCGTGATGCACTGCTTCGCCGACGACTGGGAGACGGCGCGGCGGGCGATGGACCTCGGCTTCCACATCTCCTTCTCGGGCATCGTCACCTTCCGCAACGCCGAGGCCCTGCGCGAGGTGGCGCGCCGGGTGCCGCTCGACCGCATGCTGGTCGAGACCGACGCGCCCTACCTGGCGCCGGTGCCCATGCGGGGCAAGCCGAACTTCCCCGCCTACGTGCGGCACACGGCCGAGCACATCGCGGCGCTGCGCGGCGAGCCCTTCGAGCGCATCGCCGAGGCCACGACGGCCAACTTCTTCGCCTGCTTCCCGCGCGCGGCCGCGCACCGCGCCGCCGCCTGAGGCGCTCAGGCGGCGAGCGCGTGGCGGGCGATCGCGAGCCCCGCCGCGAACAGCGCGGCCACCTGCAGCATCACCAGCACCAGCTTCCACAGGTCGCCCATGGCGCCCACCTCCCGGGCGGTTTCCGCCCTCGGGAATCCGTCGTCCGCGGCCTCCCGGCGGTTCGGGACGGTCGCGCTGGCGGCTCGCCCAAACCTCATGCGAGAATCGTGCCGGCGACGGCGGAGGGAAGGCCATGTGGCTGATCGACAAGCTCGCCGAGGCGCGCATCGCCGAGGCCGAGGCGCGCGGGGAGCTGCGCGGGCTGCCCGGCGAGGGCAGGCCTGTCAAGCTCGACGACGACGCCCTCGTGCCGGAGCACCTGCGCGCAGCCTACCGCGTGCTCCGCAATAGCGGCCACCTGCCGCCCGAGGCCGCCCTCTACGGCGAGATCCGCGAGGCCGAGGACCTCGCGCGGCGCGCGGTCACGGCCGAGCAGGGGGCGGCGGGCGGGCGGCGCGGCGCGGTGCGGCTCTCGCTCCTCATGGCGCGTCTGGCGGCGTCCGGGCGTGAGGCACCCGCCTGGACGCGCGAGCCCTACGGCCGGCGCGTGGCCGAGCGCCTCGGGGGGCGGTGAGGCGGCGATGGGCCCCGGCGACTTCGAGATCGTCGCGCGCGAGACCTGCCACGACGGCTTCTTCCGCCTCGAGCGCTACGTGGTGCGCCACCGCCTGTTCCGCGGCGGCTGGAGCGCGCCGCTCACCCGCGAGCTGCTCGAGCGCGGGCACGCCGCCGCCGTGCTCCCCTACGACGCCCGCCGCGACCGGCTGCTCCTGGTGGAGCAGTTCCGCATCGGCGCCGTGCACGATCCCGCGGGCCCCTGGCTGATCGAGACCGTGGCCGGCATGATCGAGCCCGGCGAGGACCCGGTGGAGGTGGTGCGCCGCGAGGCGCGCGAGGAGGCCGGCTGCGAGCTCGGCGAGCTGGTCGAGATCGGCACCTACTACGTGACCCCGGGCGGCGCCTCGGAGCGCATCCACCTCTACTGCGCGCGCGCCGACCTCGAAGGGGTGGGGGGCGTCCACGGCCTGCAGGACGAGGGCGAGGACATCCGCGTGCTGACCCCCACCTTCGAGGAGGCCTGGGCCATGGTGGAGGCCGGGCGCATCCGCGTCGCCACGCCGCTCATCGCGCTCCAGTGGCTCGCGCTCCACCGCGAGCGCCTGCGCCGGGAGTGGGGCACGGCGCCCTAGGGGGCGGCGCCGCCGCTAGCCTTCTCCGCCGGTCTCGCCGTCCAGCACGTCCACGCGCAGGTACCAGCGCAGGCTCCGCGACCCGGCGTCGCGGGTGCGCGCGAGGAGACCGTGCGTGCGGCCGTGCCCGGCCTCGGCGGCGCCGCCCAGCGGCAGCCACTCGCCGGGGCGGCCCCGCACCACCGTTTCCAGCCCCGCCGCCTCGAGCGCGGCGCCGTCGCGCGCGCGCTCGTCCGCGGCGCGGATCTCGACCGTGACGCTGCCGTCGGCGGCGAGGCGCGCGCGTGCCAGGAAGCCGGTGAGCGCGGGCCGGTAGCCGACGCTCTCGGTGGTCGTGGTGCCGGCGCCGGTCACGGTCACGCTGCGCTCCAGATAGGGAAGCAGGGCGCCCGTGGCGATGCGCACCCAGCGCCCCTCGAGCGCCTCCACGCTCTGGCCGCGCCGCGCCGTCTCGCGCGCGCGGGTGCTGCGCACGCGGGCCGTGACCGTCGCGCCTCCGGGCCCGGCCGCGACGCCGGCGGCCGCGCCCTCCTCGAGGCGCTCGCCCGCCGCCAGCGCGCGCACCGTCAGGCGCAGCCGGCGCGGGGCGCGGTCGAGGGCGCGCAGAGCCTCGCGGATCGCCCGGAGGCGCCCGGGCGCGGCCCGCACCACGAGGGTGTCGCCTGCGGCGACCACGGCCCCGTCCGGGCCGGCGAGCGGGCGCAGGAGGGGCGCGAGCTCGGCCGCGGGCCGGTGGTGCACGGGCACGGTCTCGGTGACCGTCTCGCCCGCCGCGGCGGCGAGCGCGCCGAGGACCAGCGCGAGCGCGGCCAGCGCACGGGCGGCGGGGATCACAGGTGCAGCCTCCTCAGCTCCGGGTCGGGCCGGCTCACCTCCCAGGCCTCGTCGAAGAAGCGCAGCAGCTCGCGCGCGGCCACCGGCGCGTCGAAGCTCACGGTCGCCTCCCAGCGGTCGGCGAAGGGGCGGCGCAGCAGACCGCGCCCGTCGGCCACCAGGAAGGCCTCGGGGTACTCGGCATAGTCCTCCAGCGGCGGGGTCCGCAGCTCCACGTAGCTCGGGAGCTGGCGCGCCAGCTCCACCAGGCGGTGGCCACGCTGCATGACAGCGCGGGCGTCGTAGACGATGGTGCGCACGCGGGCGTGGCGGTGCTCCAGCACCAGCCGCCGCACCGCCTCGAGGAAGGGGGTCTGGTCGTAGAGGGCGGGGAATACGCCCTCGACGAC
>WGBS01000142.1 GCA_015494165.1 Gammaproteobacteria bacterium
GTGTTGCGCGCGCCGCCGCCCACGGTCCACACGCGGCGCACCCGCGGGGCGCCGAGCTCGGCGAGCAGGGCATAGCCGCGCGCCTCGATACGGGCGATGCCCTCGAGCAGCCCGTGCAGGAAGCGCGCGTCGTCGTCCGGGCGCGGCTCCAGGCGCGGCTGCAGGTGGGGATCGGCGACGGGAAAGCGCTCGCCCGGGGCGGGGAGCGGATAGTAATCGAGACCGCTCGACCGGTCCGGGTCGATGCGCGCCGAGAGCGCCGAGAGCGCCGCCGCGTCGAAGAAGCGTGCGAGCACCGCGCCGCCCGCGTTGGAGGCCCCGCCCGCGAGCCACAGCCCGCCCACGCGATGGCTGTAGACCCCGTGCGGCGGCGAGGACACGGGCCGCGGGGAGAGCAGCTTCAGCGCGAGCGTGCTGCCGAGGCTGGTCACGGCATCGCCCGGCCGCGCCGCGGGCGTGGCGAGGAAGCCTGCGACGCCGTCGGTGGTGCCCGCGTGGACCACGGCTTCCGGCGGCAAGCCGAGCGCCGCGGCGGCGTCCGCATCGAGCGGGCCGAGCGGCGTGCCCGCGGGCACCACGCGCGGAAGCAGCCGGCGCGGGACGCCCAGCGCGTCGAGCCACGCCGGCCATTCGCGCCGCACCGGGTCCCAGCCGAGCTTGAGGGCGTTGTTCTCGTCGGCCACCCCCCAGCGGCCCGTGAGGCGCCCGGCGATCCAGTCCGCCGGGTGCAGGGCGTGGGCCGTCCCGGGCGGAAGGTCCGCGGCGATCCGCGCAAGGAGCTTGGCGAGGCTGGAGCCCGCCCCATGGGCGCCGGAGTCCGGCGGCGCGACGCGGGCGATGCGCCGAGCGGCCTCGGCGCCACGGCGGTCGTCGTAGAGCCAGGCGGGGCCGAGGGGCGTGCCCGCGCGGTCGGCGAGCAGCAGGGTGCCCGAGGTGCCGTCCACGGCGATGCGGGCGACGGCGCGGCGCACGCCTTCCGGCAGCGCACGCACGGCCTCCGCGAGGGCCTCCCACCAGTCCTCGGGCGCCTGCTCGCTCGCCGCGCCCTCGCGGCGGGGCGGCGGCAGCGCGCGCTCCGCCTGCGCCCGCGCAGCCTCGCGCGCCGGGTCCCAGGCCAGGACGCGGCAGCCGGAGGTGCCGAGGTCGATCCCGAGGGCGAGGCCGCCGCTCACGGCAGCCGCACGACCTCGGGCGGCTCCCAGCCGGGCGCGCGGTGCTCGGCGACGACCGTGGTGTAGATACCGCCGCGCACGTTGAACTCGGCGGTCAGGCGCATGAAGCGCGGCTCGCAGGCGCGCACCAGGTCGTCGAGGATGCGGTTGGTGACGTCCTCGTGGAAGTGGCCCTCCTCGCGGTAGGACCAGATGTAGAGCTTGAGCGACTTGAGCTCGACGCAGCGCCGGTCCGGCACGTACTCGAGGTGGAGGGTGGCGAAGTCGGGCTGGCCCGTGCGCGGGCACAGGCAGGTGAACTCCGGTATCCGGATGCGGATCGTGTAGTCGCGCTCCGGATAGGGGTTGTCGAAGGTCTCGAGCTGCTTGCTGGGCCGGGTGGGCATCGGGGCTCGCGCGCCATGCGGGGCGAAAGCGCCAGCGTGTAGGATAGCCGTCTGGAATGCCCCGAGGAACCGCAAGATCTAGTGGCCCGACCATATTAGGGTGCCCTCATATGGTGGCCGCCGGTCGGAGCGGCCTTGTGCCGGCGGAGACCGGGCGCTATCTTTCGCGACCATGCGCCTGAAGAAGATCCGGCTTGCGGGGTTCAAGTCCTTCGTGGACCCCACCACCATCCAGCTCCCGAGCGCGCTCGTGGGGATCGTCGGCCCCAACGGCTGCGGCAAGTCGAACGTGATCGACGCCGTGCGCTGGGTGATGGGCGAGACCTCCGCCAGGCACCTGCGCGGCGACGCCATGGCCGACGTCATCTTCTCGGGCTCGAGCGCGCGCAAGCCGGTCGCCCAGGCATCGGTGGAGCTCGTCTTCGACAACAGCGAGGGCCGGCTCGGCGGCCCCTACGCCAAGTACGCCGAGATCTCCGTGCGGCGGGTGGTGAGCCGTGACGGCCAGTCGCAGTACTTCCTCAACGGCACGCGCTGCCGGCGGCGCGACGTGGTCGACGTCTTCCTCGGCACTGGCCTCGGCCCGCGCAGCTACGCCATCATCGAGCAGGGCATGATCAGCCAGCTCGTAGAGGCCAAGCCCGACGAGCTGCGCGTCTTCGTCGAGGAGGCGGCCGGCATCTCCAAGTACAAGGAGCGCCGGCGCGAGACCGAGAACCGCATCCGCCACACGCGCGAGAACCTCGAGCGGCTCAACGACCTGCGCGAGGAGGTGGAGAAGCAGCTGCAGAAGCTGCAGCGCCAGGCGCGCACCGCCGAGCGCTACCGCGAGCTCAGGGCCGAGGCCGAGCGCGTGGGCGCGGAGCTCCTCGCGCTGCGCCTGCGCGCGCTCGAGGCCGAGCACGCGCAGGCCGCCGCACGCGTGCGCGAGGCCGAGACCGCGGTGGAGGCGGCGCTCGCGCGCCAGCGGCGCGTGGAGGCCGAGCTCGAAGCGCGCCGCGCCGCCCACGGCGAGGCCCAGGAGGCGCTCTCGGCCGTGCAGGAGCGCTACTACGAGACCGCGAGCGGGATCAGCCGCATCGAGCAGCGCATCCAGCACCAGCGCGAGCTGCGCGCGCGGCGCGAGCGCGAGCTGGAGGAGGCGCGCGCGGCGCTGGAGGCGCTGGCGGAGGAGCTCGAAGCCGAGCGCCGTCGCGCCGGGGCCGCGCGCGAGGCGCTCGCGGCGCGCGAGCCCGCGATGCGCGAGCTCGCCGCGCAGGCCGAGGCCGCCGCGCGCGCGCGGGCCGAGGCGGAGGCTGCGCTCGAGAGCTGGCGCACGCGCTGGGAGGCCTTCCGCGCCGAGGAGGCGGAGGCCGCGCAGGCGGCGGAGGTCGAGGCCACGCGCATCGAGCACCTGGAGCGCCACGTGGCGAGCCTGGAGGAGCGGCGCGAGCGTACCGCGGGCGAGCTCGAGGGCGCGCGTGCGGCGGCGGCCGCCGCCGACGAGGCCGAGCGCCTGGGCGAGGCGGTCGCGCGCCTGGAGCGCGAGGCGCGCGAGGCGGAGACGGCGCTCGGGCGCGTCGAGGAGGAGATCGCTGCGGCGCGCGCGCGCGTCCACGGCCTGGGCGAGGCGCTGGCGCAGGCGCGCGATCGCATGCATGCCCGCCGCGGCCGCCTCGCCTCCCTCGAGGCGCTGCAGCAGGCGGCGCTCGGCGAGCGCGGAGGCGCCGTGGCCGGTTGGCTCGAGCGCCACGGCCACGCCGAGGCACGGCGGCTCGCCCACGTGCTGGAGGTCGAGCCTGGCTGGGAGCGTGCCGTCGAGACCGTGCTCGGCGACGTGCTCGAGGCCGTGTGCGTGGACGATCCGGATGGCCTGCTCGAAGCGCTCGGCGAGCTCGAGGAGGGTGCGCTGACCGTGCTGCGCGCCGCACCCGCTGCCGGTGCGGACGGCGCGGTGCCGGAAGGGGATGCCCTGCCCCCGCTCGCCGCGCGGGTGCGCGGACCGGAAGCGGCGCTCGCCTTTCTCGCCGGCGTGCGCGCGGCACCCGACCTGGCCGCGGCGCTCGCCGCGCGCGCGCGGCTCGCGCCCGGCGAGTCCGTCGTCACGCCCGAGGGCGTGTGGCTGGGGCCGGGCTGGGTGCGCGTGGCGCGCGGCGAGGAGGGGCGGGCCGGCGTGCTGGCGCGCGAGCGCGAGATCGCGGAGCTGGCGGCGGCGGTGCACGCGGACGAGGAGGAGGCCGCGCGCCTGGAGGCCGAGCTCGCCGCCGCGCGCGAGCGCCTGGCGGCCGCGGAGGCCGAGCGCGGGCGGCTGCAGGGGCGCGTGACCGAGCTGCACCGCGCCCACGCGGATGCCGCCGCGCGCCACGAGGCCGCGCGCAGCCGCGCCGAGGAGGCACGCGCGCGCGTCGCCGCCCTCGAGGCCGAGCTCGCCGAGCTGGAGCGGCGCATCGCGGACGACCGCACGGGGCTGGCCGAGGCGCGCGCGCGCCTCGAGGCCCTGGCGGCCGAGCGGGAGCGCCTCGCCGGGGTGCGGGCGGCGCTCGAGGCCGAGCGCGAGCGGGTGACGGCGGCGGCGGAGGAGGCGCGCACGCGCGACCAGGCGCTGCGCGCGCGGCGCCACGAGCTCGAGCTCGAGCTCGGGCGCCAGCGCGCGGCGCACGAGGAGGCCACGCGCAACCTCGAGCGCCTCGAGGCGCAGCGCGCCCAGCTCGAGGCGCGATGCGCCGCGCTCGAGGCGCAGGCGGCCGAGGACGCGAGCCCTCTCGAGGGCCTGCAGGCCGAGCTCGAGACGCTGCTGGAGCGGCGCGCGGCGGTCGAGCGCGAGCTCGCCGCCGCGCGCGAGGGCCTCGAGGCGCTCGAGAGCGAGGTGCGGGAGCTGGAGGCCGCGCGCAGCCGCGCCGAGCGGGAGGTGGAGGCCGCGCGCGAGGCGGCGCAGGCCGCGCGCCTCGAGGCCGAGGGGGTGGCGGTGCGCGCCCAGACCGTGCGCGAGCAGCTCGCCGCCGCCGGCGCCGACGCGGCGGCGCTTCTGGAGGCGCTCCCGGCGGACGCCGACGCCGAGGCCTGGGAGGCGCGGCTCGCCGAGATCGAGGGCCGCATCGAGCGGCTCGGGCCCATCAACCTCGCCGCCATCGAGGAGCACCGCGAGCAGCTCGAGCGCAAGCGCTACCTCGACGCCCAGCACGCCGATGTCACCCAGGCCCTGGAGACGCTCGAGAAGGCGATCCGCAAGATCGACCGCGAGACCCGCGCGCGCTTCAAGGAGACCTTCGACCGCGTCAACGCCCACTTCCAGCAGCTCTTTCCGCGCCTGTTCGGGGGCGGCCAGGCGCACCTGGAGCTCACCGAGGACGACCTGCTGAGCGCGGGCGTGCGGGTCATGGCGCGCCCGCCGGGCAAGCGCATCAGCACCATCCACCTGCTTTCCGGGGGGGAGAAGGCGCTGACGGCGGTGGCGCTGGTCTTCGCCTTCTTCCAGCTCAACCCCGCGCCCTTCTGCATGCTCGACGAGGTCGACGCGCCCCTCGACGACGCCAACGTGGGCCGCTTCTGCGAGCTCGTGCGCGAGATGTCGGAGAAGGTGCAGTTCGTCATCATCACCCACAACAAGGTGACGATGGAGCTGGCGCACCAGCTCACGGGCGTGACCATGCACGAGCCCGGCGTCTCGCGGCTGGTGGCCGTGGACGTGGACGAGGCGGTGCGCCTGGCGGCGAGCTGAGCCGCGCCATGGAGGCGGCCCTGCGCTGGGTGCTGCTCGCCGCGGGCCTTGCCCTGGTGGCGGGCATCTGGGCCTGGGGGCTGTGGCGCGAGCGGCGTGCGGCGCGCGAGCGCGTCGCGGCCGCCCGCGCCGCGCGTGCGCGCCTCGACCCCGCGGAAGCGGAGGCTGCGCTCGCCGCGCTCGAGGCCGAGGCGCGTCGCGGCCTCGGCGCGCGCGCCCCGGCGGCCGCCGACGGCGGACCGGAGCTCGTGGTGGCCGTGCACGTGGCCGTGCGCGGCTTCGCCGCGGGCCGGGCACGCTCACGCGAGCAATGGTTCCGCGGCCCGGCGCTCGCGCGCGCGCTCGAGCAGTGCGGGCTGGAGCCCGGGCCGCGCCGCATCTACCATCAGATGGCGCACGGGCGTCCCGTGTTCTCGGTGGCGAGCATGATCGAGCCCGGTCACCTGGAGCCCCAGGCCGTCGCCGACGAGTCCTTCGCCACGCCCGGGCTCGCGGTGTTCATGACCCTGCCCGGACCGCTCGAGCCGCGCGAGGCCTTCGACCGCATGCTGGAGACCGCAAGGCGCCTGGCCGCGCATCTCGACGGCGAGCTCCTCGACGAGCGCCGCAGCGCGCTGACGCCCCAGACCGTCGCCTGGCTGCGCGAGCGCGTGGCGCAGTGGGCGCTGCGCCACGGCCTGAGGCCGGTCGCGCCATGAGCGTGCCGAAGGAGGTCGCCCGCCGCGCCGCCGAGCTGCGGCGCGAGATCGAGTACCACAACTACCGCTACTACGTCCTCGACTCGCCCGTCATCTCCGACGCCGAGTACGACGCGCTCATGCGCGAGCTGCAGGCGCTCGAGCGCCAGTATCCGGAGCTGGTGACGCCGGACTCGCCCACGCAGCGCGTGGGCGCGCCGCCGCGCCCCGACATGGGCGAGGTCCGCCATCGCGTGCCCATGCTCTCGCTCGACAACGCCTTCAGCGAGGAGGAGGTGCGCGACTTCGACAGGCGCGTGCGCGAGCGCCTCGGGGTCGAGCGCGTGCGCTACTCGTGCGAGCCGAAGTTCGACGGCGCCTC
>WGBS01000143.1 GCA_015494165.1 Gammaproteobacteria bacterium
CAGCACGTACCGCGAGAAGATGGTCGCGAGGGGGCTGAGCTCGCGCTCGCGCGCCTCGCCCACCTCCACCGCCTCGCCGAGGACCTCGAGGCGCCGGCCGGTCAGCGCGCGCGCCGCCTCGACGCGCGCGCGCGACAGGCGCAGCGTCAGGCGCGCGCGCCGCGAGAGGTAGATCAGCCCCGTGTCCGGATCCTCCGGCCGCTGCCAGCCGTTGCCGGACTCGGCGCCGTGGATGGTGTGCACGCCCTCGCCCGGCTCCTCGCCGAGCCACGGCAGCACGGCGCGCACCGCCTCCGACAGCGCCAGCGCGTGGTCCACGGGGAGCGCGCGGCAGCGCACGGCGAAGGCGAGGTCCACCCACTCGCTGCGCGGCGGCGCCTCGTGCTCGGCGCGCTCCTCCTGCCAGAACAGGCTCATGTCCCCGTCCCCACCGGCCGGTCCGGGTTCATGAAGGCGGTCTCGAGGATCTCCTCCCAGTCCTCGGGCGTGTCCGGGAACTGGGGCCGCACGTCGAGCCGCAGGAAGCGCTCGCCCTCGCGGGCGCGCTCCTGCACGGCGCGCACCACGTCCGCGAAGCACTCGAGGTCGTGTCGCTGTATCAGCAGCTCGCTCAGCCAGAGCACCTGCGCAGCTCCCTTTCCGTGCCGGCCTCGCCGGCCGTATCGATGGCGTCATGATAGCGCGCCCGGTACAGCAGGCGCCCCCCGTCGGCGCCGTCACGAAATCCCGTGCGCGCATGAAGGACATTGGCGGTCACGAGGGTCTCGCCGGGGCGCAGCCGCCGGCGCAGCACCCATTCCGGGCGACGCTCGGGCAGCGTGCGCAGGCGCTCGGCCGCCGCGCGCACCAGCGGATCATCCTTCCAGACCACGTTGCGCCCGCGCGCCGTGTAGCGCAGGCGCAGCCGCCCATCCTCCACCCACAGCACCGGCCCCGTGCGCGCCTCTCGCGTGGCTTCCGGGGCCTCGTTGGGCGGGATGGTCATCGCGTCCGGGGCCATGAGCGCCTCGACCAATGCCGGGTCCCCGTCGCGCAGGTCGATGTAGGCGAGCTCGTGGTCCATGAGCAGGCTCTCGCCCCCCTCCGCGGCCGGGCGCACGCAGTGCAGCACGAAGGCGCGCACGGTGCGCTCCGGGGGGTTGTAGTAGCCGTCGGTGTGCCAGCTCAGGGGGCGGTCGCTGTACGGGATGTAACCGCGGTGCGGCCCGCCCTCGCGCACCCGCAGGCTGGTGACGGCGTCCTCGTCGGCGCAGGGATTGCGGTCCAGGCGCCGCAGCCCCAGGAGCGCCGCGAAGGCCCGCAGCTCCTCCTTGGACAGCGGGCGCGGGAAGCGCACCAGGCAGGCGTTCGCCCGGGCGCAGGCGGCGCGCACGGCCCCGAGGGCCGCCCCCGGGCGCCGCGGGTCCGGCACCTCGACGGCGAGAGCCTCCAGCGAGGGCGGCCGGGCGGCCAGCTTGCGCCGCCGCCACTCGTGGTAGGCTTTGTCGTCCCGGGGGTCGAAGGGGCCAGGCATGACGCCGCTCCCGCCGCCCGCCGTGCGCGGGCGCGCTGCCGTCCCACCATAGGGGCGCCGGCAGGTGCGCGCAAGGCCGCCGCGCGGGGGATCCCGGGCCTATCCCCAAAGGGATAGCACCCCGTGGGCCGGGCACCCCATCGGTAGGGTGTTCCGGGGCGCGGGGGCGCCCTAGACTTTTCGCCGCGACCAACCGGAGCGCACAGCACCAAGCCGGTGTCCATGTTCGGTCCCATCACCGTCAGCCGCGCCGCCGCAGCCCTTCCGGGGAAGCGGGCGTCGCGGCGTATTCCACTCCCACCACGGATCCGTGGCGCTGCCCGACGGGCCGGCGCCGAGAAGGTTCGGTAAGGAGAATCGCCATGGCCAAGAAGATCCATGAGACCCCGATGCTCGACGAGCTGGAGAAGGGCCCCTGGCCGAGCTTCGTCTCCGGCATCAAGCGCCTGCGCGACCAGCACCCCGACGAGCGCATCCGCGGGATCGCCAACGACCTGCTGGGGCAGCTCGAGCACTCCTACGAGACGCGCAAGGGGTACTGGAAGGGCGGCACCGTCAGCGTCTACGGCTACGGCTCTGGCGTGATCCCGCGCTTCTCGGAGGTCGGCGACGCCTTCCCCGAGTCGCGCGAGTTCCACACCCTGCGCGTGCAGCCGCCGGCGGGCAACTTCTACACCACCGAGATGCTGCGCCAGCTCGCCGACAGCTGGGAGAAGTGGGGCTCGGGTCTCGTGACCTTCCACGGCCAGACCGGCAACATCATGTTCATCGGCGCCAACACCGAGAACACCCAGCACTTCTTCGACGAGATCAACGAGTACGGCTGGGACCTCGGGGGCGCCGGGCCCTGCGTGCGCACCGGCATGTCCTGCGTCGGCGCGGCGCGCTGCGAGATGTCGTGCTGCAACGAGCAGCGCATCCACCGTACGCTGCTCAACCGCTTCACCGACGACATCCACCGCCCGTCGCTGCCCTACAAGTTCAAGTTCAAGATCTCCGGCTGCCCCAACGACTGCGTCAACTCCATCGAGCGCTCGGACTTCGCCATCATCGGCATCTGGCGCGACGAGATGAAGATCGACCAGGACGCGGTCAAGGAGTTCATCGAGAAGAAGGGGCGCCAGTACGTCATCGACAACGTCATCACGCGCTGCCCCACCAACTGCATGACGCTGACCGACGACGACCGCCTGATCGTCAAGGACGAGGACTGCGTGCGCTGCATGCACTGCCTCAACGTCATGCCCAAGGCCCTCTCGCCGGGCGACGACAAGGGCGTGTCGGTCCTCATCGGCGGCAAGCGCACCCTCAAGATCGGCGACCTCATGGGCACCGTCATCGTGCCCTTCATGAAGCTCGAGACCGAGGAGGACTACCAGAAGCTCGTCGAGCTCGCCGAGAACGCCATCGACTTCTGGGCCGAGAACGGCCTCGAGCACGAGCGCATCGGCGAGATGATCGAGCGCATCGGCCTCGTGAACTTCCTCGAGGGCATCGGCGTCGAGCCGGATCCGAACATGGTCCTGCACCCGCGCCAGACCTCCTACGTCCGCACCGACGGCTGGGACGAGGAGGCGGAGAAGTGGTTCCGCCGCAAGCTCGAGGAGAAGCAGGCGGCGGCCGGCTGAGGCCGCCGCCTGCCCTCCCCCGAGGCGGGAGCTCGAGACCACCGGATTTCGGCTTGAAGGAGACCAGGCAATGACCCAGGCACAGGCGACCCCGCGCATGCCCATCGAGTCGGGCTGCCCCGACGGCTTCCAGTACATGCACCCCGTGATGCGCCGCAACTTCGGCCAGTGGAAGTACCACGAGCATCCGCGGCCGGGCGTGCTGCGGCACGTGGCGCACAGCGGCGAGGAGATCTGGACCGTCAAGGCCGGCACCCAGCGCATCCTCGACGTCTTCACGCTGCGCAAGCTCTGCGAGATCGGCGAGAAGTACGCCGACGGCTACGTCCGCTTCACCATCCGCTCCAACATCGAGTACATGGTGGCGGACAAGAACAAGGTCGAGCCGCTCATCCAGGCGCTCGAGGAGGCGGGCTTCATCGTCGGCGGCACCGCGAACTCGGTGACGATGATCTCGCACACGCAGGGCTGGCTGCACTGCGACATCCCGGGCACCGACGCCTCCGGCGTGGTGAAGGCGATGATGGACGAGCTCGTCGACGAGTTCCGCAACTGCCGCATGCCCAACCGCGTGCACATCACCACCTCGTGCTGCCAGATCAACTGCGGCGGGCAGGGCGACATCGCCATCAACGTGCAGCACACCAAGCCGCCGCGCATCAACCACGACCAGGTGGCGAACGTGTGCGAGCGGCCCGCGGTGGTGGCGCGCTGCCCGGTGGCGGCCATCCGCCCGGCGCTCGTCGACGGCAAGCCCTCGCTGGAGGTCGACGAGAAG
>WGBS01000144.1 GCA_015494165.1 Gammaproteobacteria bacterium
CGAAGGCGACCGGGTTGAAGCTGAAGACGAAGCCCGCCACGAAGGCGATGCCGAGCCCGGCGGGGCCCGGCTCGGCGAGCGCCGCGCGCAGCGCATCCGGCCCGAGGTCGAGCCCGCGCGCGAGCAGCCACAGCGCCGCGCCGTAGAGGAGCGCGGCCGTGATCCACGGCGTGGTGACGGCGGCGCGCTCCAGCAGGTCGCGCCCGTCCTCGTGGATGCCCCGGAAGGCCGCCAGCGCCATGGGCGCGGCGCTGTGGCTGCTCGCGCGCGGGCTCGACCTCGGGCCGGATGCGCTGCGCGCGGCGCTCGCCGAGCCGGGCCCCGCCGGGCTCGGCATCGCCTTCGTGGCGGGCTTCGTCTTCAGCTTCAACCCGGTCGCCTTCGCCTCCATCCCGGTGGCCCTCGCCTACGTCACGCGCGCCCACGACGGCCGCCGCGCGCAGCTCATGGCCGCGGCCTTCGTCGCCGGCATGCTCGCCACCCACGCCGCCCTCGGCGTGGGCGCCGCGTGGGCGGGCGAGTCGGTGAAGGCGCTGATGGGGCGCTGGTGGGGCGTGGTGCTGGGGCCCGTGCTGGTGCTCATGGGGCTCGTCTGGGCGGGCTGGCTGAAGGTGCGGCTGCCCTGGCGCGGCCTGCGCGCGCGGCGCGTGGAGGGGGCATGGGGCGCCTTCGCGCTGGGCGCGCCGTTCTCGGTGGCGGTATGCCCCATGTGCACCCCGGCGCTGCTCGTCACGCTCACCGCCGCCGCGGCCATCGGCTCGCCGCTCTACGGGCTCGGGCTCGCGCTCGCCTTCGGCGCCGGCCGCAGCCTGCCGGTCCTCGCGGGCGCGTGGAGCATGGCCTGGCTCGAGTCGCTGCGGATGGTCGCGCGCCACCAGCGCGCGCTCGACGTCGCGGGCGGCCTCACCCTGATCGGCGTCGGGCTCTACCTGCTCAACGAGTACTACTTCATCGTCGGCTACTGATCGACAAGGGGGGGGCGATGGCGAGGTGGAGGAAGGTCGTGGCGCGCGGCGCGGCGGTGGCCGCGCTGGGGCTGCTCTCTGTCGGGACGCTCGCGGCGCGTGCCGGCGAGCCGGGCCTGCTCGAGACCGTGCGGGTGGCGCCCGGCGTCTATGCCTTCGTCGGCCAGATGGGTCCCATGGGGCGCGACGACCTGGGGACGAACGCCACCTTCGGCGCCATCGTCACGCGCGCCGGCGTGGTGCTCGTGGACCCGGGCGCCGGCGAGGCCGCGGCGGCTGCGATCGAGGCGTCGCTGCGGGGCGTGACGGACGCGCCCGTGCGCTGGGTGATCGACACCGGCAGCGAGGACCACCGCTGGCTCGGCAACGGCCACTTCCGGCGCCAGGGGGCGCGCGTGATCGCGAGCGCGCGCGCCGCGGCGCACGAGCGCGAGCGCGCGGACCTGCTCCTCACGCGCCTCGAGCGCCTCATCGGGCCGGCCGCCGCCGGGACCGAGGCGGTCTTCCCGGACGAGACCTTCGCTGGCCGGCGCGTGCTCGAGCTCGGCGGGCGGCGCATCGAGCTCATCGAGGTCGGCCCCGCCTACGGACCGGGCGACACGCTCGTGTGGCTGCCGGAGGAGCGGGTGCTGTTCACGGGGCCGGTGGGGCTCGCCGGGCGCATGCCGGTCGTGGCCGACTTCTCGGACGTGGGCGGCTGGCTGCGTGCCTTCGAGACCATGGCGGCCCTGCGCCCGCGCGTCGTGGTGCCGGGGCACGGCCGGCCGGGGCCGCTCGCGCGCGTGCTCGCCGACACGCGCGACTACCTGCGCCACCTGCGGCGGGCGGTGCGGGCCTTCATGGACGCGGGCGGCGCCATCGAGGACGTGCGCCAGGTCGACCAGACGGCCTTCGAGCGCCTGGTCGGCTACGATATGCTGCGCGGGCGCAACGCGCAGCAGATGTACCAGTTCCTGGAGTGGGAGTGAGCGCGCCGGCACGGAGCGGAGCGAGCACGCCGGGGGGCGGCCCGGAGAGGCTCCTTCGCATCGGCGAGGCGGCCGAGGCGACGGGCCTCAGCGTCGACACCCTGCGCTACTACGAGCGCCTCGGCCTGCTCGGCGAGGTGCCGCGCACGCCGGGCGGCGCGCGCCTCTACGGCGAGCGCCAGCTCTCGCGCCTGCGCTTCATCCGCCGCGCCCAGCGCATGCGCTTCACGCTGGAGGAGATCGGCGCGCTGCTCGCCATGCGCGACGACCCGCAGGGCGCACGCGAGGCGGTGCGCGCCCTCACGGCCGAGAAGCTGGCCGAGGTGGAGGCCGCGCTCGCGGACCTTCAGACGCTGCGCGACGAGCTCACCCTGCTGCTCAATCTCTGCCGCGGCGCGGCCGGCGGCGAGTGCCCCATCCTCGAGCGCCTCGACGAGGCGGGCGAGAGGAAGATCGGGTCCGAAGAGAGGAAAGGAGGCGAACGATGACCGTGAGGAAGACCAAGGCATTCGGGATGCGCCGGGCGCTGGCGGGCGTGATGCTCTCGGCGGCGGCAGCGGCGGCGGCGGCTGAGGGCCCGGCGGTGCCGGAGGGCGTCATCGTCGTGCGCAGCCACCACGACGTGCACGCCACGCTGGACCGCCTCGAGCGCATTCTCAAGGCGAAGGGCATCACGGTCGCCCTGCGCTGGGACCACGCCGCGCGCGCGAAGGGCGTGGGGCTGAAGCTCCGGCCGACCGAGCTCCTCGTCTTCGGCAACCCGAAGCTCGGCACGCGCATCATGCAGGACGCGCAGAGCGCCGGCATCGACATGCCGCTGCGGGCGCTCGCCTGGCGCGACGCCGAGGGGCGCGTGTGGCTGGGGGTGACGGACCCCGCGTGGATCGCGAGGCGGCACGGCGCGACCGGCGCCGAGGAGACCGTGGCGAAGATGCACGCCGCGGTCGAGCGCTTCGCCCGCGAGGCCGCCGCGCCCTGAGGGACGGGCCCGAGCCTCTCCCTGCCATCCGGCAGCCGCGCATAAACAAAAGGCGGGCCCGAGGGGCCCGCCAAGCGGCTGCCTAGGCCGCCGTGGCCTTCCGGCCACGTCTCGCCGGAGCTTACCGTGTGCCGCAGCGTCACGCGGGGGTCGCGGGGATCCCCGTCAGACGACCTCGAACTGGGCCATCATCGCGTGGTCCTCGTGCTCGAGGATGTGGCAGTGGAAGACGTAGGGGCCGCTGCGGTAGTCGTCGAAGCGGCCGATGACGCGCACGCGCCCGCGCGGCGGCACGTAGAAGGTGTCCTTCCACCCGGCCTCGCCCGGTGCTGGCGGCCGTCCGTTGACGTCCACGATCTGCCACATGATGTCGTGGATATGGACGGGGTGGAACATGCCCGAGCGGTTGACGAGCTCCCAGATCTCGGTGGAGCCGAGAATGGGGCGCGCGTCGATGCGGTTCGGGTCGTAGGGCAGTCCGTTGATGGCCCATGGCGTGCCCCCGCCGCCTCCCATCGAGAACACGAAGGTGCGCGTGTTGGTGGCACTGGCGGGGTCGAGCCGTTCCACGGGGTACAGGAACTGCGGCACGGAGCCGATGTCGGCCTCGGCGCGCGTGACGTCGAAGCGCATGATCTGCGAGACCGCGCCGGTCGCGGCCCGGTTCTGCAGGACGACGGAGTCGCCGACGCTGGCGGCGCTGAAGTCCACGATGACGTCCACGCGCTCGGCCGGTGCCAGGCGGATGCGGGTGCGCTGCACCGGCTGCTCGAGAAAGCCCCCGTCGGTGCCGATCTGGATGAAGGGCGCGCCGTTGCTGAGCGCGAGCTCGTAGAGGCGCGCGTTGGAGCCGTTGAGGATGCGCAGGCGGTACTTGCGCGTGCCGACCTCCAGATAGGGCCAGGGCGCGCCGTTGACCAGGATCACGCTGCCGAGCTCGCCCCGCATGATGTTGTCGGTGTAGACGAGGCTGCCGTCGGCGGCGAAGTTGCGGTCCTGGATGACCAGCGGCACCTCGTAGGGGCCGGAGGGCAGGCCGAGCGTGTCCTCGCCCGGCTCCTCGATGATGTAGAGGCCGGCGAGGCCCATCCACACGTGCGGGCCGGTGAGGTCCATGGTGTGGTCGTGGTACCAGAGGGTGGCGCCGGCCTGGTTGTTGGGATAGTGGTAGTCCTTGCTCGCGCCCGGGACGATGTAGTCGACCGGGTGCCCGTCGTATTGGGGCGGGACGTGGCCGCCGTGCAGATGGGTGGTGACGTTGTCCGGCAGCAGGTTGGTCTGGCGCACCACCACCGGATCGCCACGGCGCACCCGCAGGGTGGGGCCCGGCGTGATGCCGTTGTAGCCCCAGATGCGGGTGGTCGTGCCGGGGATGATCTCCACGTCGGCCTCGCGCTGCACGATCTCGTACAGCGGCTTGCCATTGACCGTCCCCGAAGGGGCGAGCTCGGGCGGGACGGGGAGCGGGACCTGGAAGACCGGCACGGTGAGCGCGCCGCTCGCGCCCCCGCCCCCGCCGCCCATGCCGCGCGCCGCGCGCGCGAGGGCGTGGGGACCGAGGGCGGCGCCGGCCGCCAGGAGCTTGACGAAGTCGCGTCTGCGAATGGGCATGTGGAATCCTCCCTCAGCTTTCAGCGGTTGGTCTGGTTCTCTCCCCCGGAGCTGCGCGGGCCGCGGTGGCCCGCCCCCCGTCGCAGCAGTCCCCGCTCCAGGATCTCGATGCGGCCGCGTCCGAGTCGAAGGCAGCCGCGGCGCTCCATGAGCTTGAGCGTGCGGCTTATGGACTCGCGCGTGCTGCCGGTCTCGCGCGCGAGCTCTTCGTGCGTCACGCTGAGCACCGTTGCTTCCCCCTGCCCGTCGAGGCGGCGCACCAGGGCATGGAGGATTCGGTCCTGCAGGTCCCCGAAGACCGAGCATTCGACCAGGGCCAGCGCCTCGGCGAGCCGCTCGGCGGTGTAGGCGAGGACGTGATGGCGCAGGCCGCGGTCGCGGTCGAGGAGCTCCAGGAAGCGCGCGCGGGGGATCTGCGCCCCCTCGACGTCCGATTCGGCCACGACGTTGGCGGGGAAGGGCTGGTCGCGCAGGACCGAGACCAGCGACAGGCTGCAGATGTCGCGCGGGCCCAGGCGGTAGAGCACCAGCTCCCGGCCCGTGAGGTCCTGGAGGTAGATGCGGAGGTGCCCCCTGAGGAGCACGGTGACCCCCGGGCAGGGCTGTCCGCGGGCGATCAGGCTCTGCCCCGCACGGGCCCGGAAGGGGCTTCCGGCCGCGAGCAGCTTCTCCCACGGCGAGCGGGTCGCCGAAAACGGTCCCGCGCGGCGCGCGCCGGGCACGTCCACGGGGTGACTCCTCCGCGTCGCTGGGCGCGGCGGTGGCGCCCGGCCCGAAGCGCATGCCGCAGGCCCGGCGCCGCCGGCGCCGTTGTCGTTATCGTGGTGCCGTCCGCGCGGCCCCTGGCGGGCCGCGCTCCGGAAGGCTAGATGCCTCCCGGCGTGCCGATCAGTGACCCAGGTTACATTTCCGTCCGGCGTCGGGAGCGTGGGAGGTGGCCGGCGCGCAGGCCGTTGGCGACGGCGGCGAGCTCCGAGGCCTCGTGCACGAGCACGGCGAGGGCGACGCTGATGCGCCCGAGCACGCCCAGCGGGATGAGCACGGCCAGCACGGCGAGCGCGAAGACGATGTTCTGCAGGCTCACGCGCCGCGCCTGGCGGCCGAGCTCCAGGGCCTCGGCGACCTTGAGCAGGTCGTCGGCCATGAGGGCGACGTCGGCGGCCTCGATGGCGGCGTCCGTGCCCGCCGCGCCCATGGCGATGCCGCAGGTGGCCGCCGCCAGCGCCGGGGCGTCGTTGATGCCGTCGCCCACCATGATGACGGCGCCGTGGCGCGCCTCCAGCGCGCGCACGGCCTCCACCTTGTCCTCGGGGCGCAGGCCGGCGCGCACCTCGTCGATGCCCACGGCCGCGGCCACGCGCGCGGCCACCTGGGGGTTGTCGCCCGTGAGCATGACACAGCGCACCCCGAGCGCGTGCAGCCGCCGCACGGCCTCCGGCGCCTCCTCGCGGACGCGGTCCGCGAGGGCGATCAGCGCCGCGGCGCGCCCTTCCGCGTCGGCCAGCACCACGACCGTGTGGCCCTCGGCGGCCAACGCCTCGCAGCGCGCGGCGGCCTCGCCCGCGAGGGCCAAGCCGTCCGCGCCCGGGCTCAGGACGCGCCACGTGCGCCCGTCCACGCGGCCCTCGACGCCCGCGCCCACCAGCGCCCGGAAGCCCTCGGCGGGCGGCGCCTCGATCCCGCGCGCGCGGGCGTGGCGCACGATGGCCCGCGCCAGCGGGTGCTCCGAGCGCGCCTCGAGCGAGGCGGCGAGGCGCAGGGCCTCCTCGGCGGCGAGATCCGCCCCGAGCGGCTCGACCGCCGTCACCTCGGGCCGCCCGTGGGTGAGGGTGCCCGTCTTGTCGAAGGCCACCACCCGGATCAGCGCCAGATGCTCGAGATGGGCGCCGCCCTTGATCAGGATGCCGCGGCGGCCGGCGGCGCCGATGCCGGCGGACATGGCGATGGGGAGCGAGATCACGAGGGCACAAGGCGCGGCGGCGACCAGCAGCACCACGGCGCGGTAGGCCCATTGCGTCCAGTCCCAGCCGAGCGGCAGGGGCAGGATCAGGAAGGCCGCCGCGGTCGCCAGCACCGCCGGGCTGTAGCGCCGCCCGAAGCGCTCCATCCACTCCTGGGCACGGCCCTTGCGCTCCTGGGCGCTCTCGACGAGGTGGATGATCTTGCTGAGCGTGTTGTCCGCGAAGGCGGCCGTCGCCTCGACGACGAGGGCGCCGGTGCGGTTGATGCTGGCGGCGAAGACCTTGTCGCCCGGGCCCTTCTCCACCGGCACCGACTCGCCGGTGACGGGCGACTCGTCGAGCGCGGCGTGGCCTTCGACGATGACGCCGTCGGTGGGGAGCGCCTCGCCGGGACGCACCACGAAGCGCTCGCCGGGGCGCAGGGTCTCGGCCGGGACCAGCGCTTCGCGGCCGTCGCGCAGCACGCGCGCCTGCTTCGGGGCGAGGTCGAGGAGGGCGCGGATGGCGCGCCGGGTGCGGGCGAAGGTGAGCTCCTCGACGCCCTCGGCGATGCCGTAGAGCACCACCAGCGCCGCGGCCTCGTCCCACAGGCCGAGGGCGCCGGCCCCGCCCGTGGCCGCGAGCATGAGGATCTCGATGCTCACGACGCGCTCGCGCGCGAGCCCCTCGAGCCCTTCGCGCGCCCAGTGCCAGGCGCCGACCGGGATGGCGACGAGGTAGGCGGCGGTCTCGATGGCGGGCGCGAGCAGGCCGGCGCGGCCCAGCACGAAGGCGGCGGCCGCGACCACGCCCGCGATCAGCGCGTTACGCAGCGGGGGGAAGCCCCACCACGGCCCCTCGTAACCGTGCTCGTCGGTGCAGCCGCAGCTCATCGGCGGGGTTCCGGTTCCAGCGCTCGGGTGGCAGGTATCCAGCAGCAGCCAGCCATTGAAATCCTTACAAGTCTATCGTACAATAGACATGTGCAAATCTGGGTGTGAGGTACGGGCATGGGCGACGTCCAGGCGAGCGAGCTGCGGCAGCGCCTGCGGGAGATCCTGGAGCGCGTGGAGGCGGGCGAGCGCGTGCGCATCCGCCGCCGCGGTCGCGTGGTGGCGGAGCTGGTCCCGGCGGGCGAGTCGCAGCCCCGCTGGAAGCGGCCGCCGGATGCGACCGTCACCCTGCCGCCCGGGCCCGGCATCGCCGACATCGTCGTCGAGGGGCGGGAGACGGCGGGCCGTTGAGGCTGTTCCTGGACACCTCCGCCCTCCTCAAGCGTTATGTGCGCGAGCGCGGCTCCGAGGTGGTGGACGGCGCGCTCGGGCGTGCCGATGCGGTGGGCGTGAGCGTGCTGGCCTGGCCCGAAGCGGTGTCGGCGCTCGTTCGGCTCCGGCGCGAGGGAAGGCTGGAGGAGGAGGCCGGCGGGCGGCTCAAGGCCGCCCTCGCCAGGGACCTGGACGCGATGGACGTCTGCGACCTCACGCCCTGGATCCTCGATCGCGCGGTGGCGTGCCTGGAGCGGCATCGGCTGCGGACGCTCGATGCCCTGCACCTTGCCTGTGCCCTGGTGTGGCGGGCCGACGTGCTCCTCTCCGCCGACCGCAGGCAGCTTGCGGCGGCGGAGGAGGAGGGGCTCGCGACCCTGGATGCCGCCGGCGGAGGCCACGGCTGAGCCCGCGTTCATTCGCCGTCGCCGTCGATGGGGTGGGCGGCGGCGACGTCGTAGACGTAGATCCAGCCGGCCGGGTGCTGGCCCGTGCGCGCGTTCTCGCGGATGAGGCGCACGGCCTCCTCGACGCGCCCGTCCTCGCACACCAGCTCGAGCTTGACCTCGGCGGTGACGCGCTCGCCGAGCTCGGTCGAGTAACGCGCCTCGCGCGGGTCGAGGGCGCGCAGCATGCCGAGGACGTCCACCACCGAGAGGTCGCCGAAGCCCGCGTCGCGCAGGGCGTGGATGACGTCGGCGATGCGGTTGCGGTGCACGAAGGCCTTGATCTCTTTCATGTCGGGACTCCGGTCAATCCGCTGCGTGCCTCGACCCGCTGTGGTCTCGTACCATCTCCGCCCGGTGCCTCAGCGCTCGCGCCGCCCCTCGATCCACTCGTAGATCACGGGGAGGATCACCAGCGTGAGCAGCGTCGAGGTGAGCAGGCCCCCGACCACCACGGAGGCGAGCGGGCGCTGGGTCTCGGCCCCCACCCCGGTCGAGAGCAGCATGGGGATGAGGCCGAGGATGGCCACGCTCGCCGTCATCAGCACCGGCCGCAGCCTGAGCGCGGCGCCGCGCCGCACGGCCTCGGGCACGCTCAGGCCCCGCCCGCGCAGCTCGTTGATGAAGGAGATCAGCACGATGCCGTTGAGCATGGCGACGCCGAAGACGGCGATGAAGCCGATGGCCGAGGGCACCGACAGATACTGCCCCGAGATCCACAGGCTGAACAGCCCCCCGATGGTGGCGAAGGGCACGTTGGCGATGATGAGCGTCGCCCACTTGACCGAGTTGAAGGCGGTGTAGAGCAGCACGAAGATGAAGAAGATCGTGATCGGCACGATGATGGACAGCCGCTTGAGGGCGCGCTGCTGGTTCTCGAAGGCGCCGCCCCACTCGATCCAGTAGCCGGGCGGCAGCTCCACCTCCTTCTCGATCAGGGCGCTCGCCTCGCGCACGAAGCCGTCCACGTCGCGCCCGCGCACGTCCATCTGGATCACGGCGTAGCGCTGGAGCTGCTCGCGGCGCACGAAGGAGTAGCCCTCGGCGACCGTGACCTCGGCCACGTCGCCGAGACGCACGATGCCGCCGTCGGGCGTGCGCAGGGGGATGGCGGCGATGGCCGCCGGCGAGCGCCGCGCCTCGTCCGGCAGGCGCACGGTGATGTCGAAGCGGCGCACGCCGTCGATGAGCGTGGAGACCGGCTCGTTGCCGATGCCGGCGCGCACCACGGCGAGCACGTCGTCGGCGTTGAGGCCGTAACGGGCGAGGCGCTCGCGGTCGACCTGCACCCGCACCTGCGGCTTGCCCACGTTGGCCTCGAGCGAGAGGTCGGCCACGCCCGGCACGCGCGCGATCACGGACTTGATCTCGCGCGAGAGGCGGTCGAGCTCGCCGAGCTCGGGGCCGTAGATCTTCAGCGCCAGCGTGGCGCGCACGCCCGAGATCAGCTCCTCCACGCGCATCTGGATCGGCTGGGTGAAGGCGATCACCGCGGTGGGCACCACCTCCTCGATGCGCTCGCGCATGGCGTCGGCCAGCGCCTCGATGGAGCGCGTCCACCGGGACTTGTCGGTGAGCCCGGTGTAGATCTCCATGTAGTTGACGTCCGCGGTCTCGCCCTTCTCGGCGCGGCCGATCATGGCGATGGTGGTGGTGACCTCCGGGAACTCGTTGAGCGCCTTCTCGATGCGCTTGGAGATCTCGATGGACTCGGCCAGCGAGGTGGAGGGGATGGAGGTCACGCGCCACATGATGGCGCCTTCCTGGAGCTGGGGCATGAACTCCTTGCCGAGAAAGGGGAAGAGCGCGAGGCTCGCCGCGAGCAGGGCGAGCGCCGCGCCCACCACGGCGCGCTTGTGCCCCAGCGCCCAGTCGAGCGCCGGCAGGTAGAGGCGCTTGACGGCGCGCACGAGCCGGGTGTCGCGCTCGGCGCGCGGGCGCAGCACGAGGGCGGCCAGCACCGGGATCAGCGTCAGGGTCAGGATGAGCGAGCCCGCCATGGCGAAGCTGATGTTGAACGCCATGGGCTTGAAGAGCTTGCCCTCCAGCCCCTCGAGGCTGAACAGCGGCAGGAAGACGACGATGATGATGAGGATGGCGAAGGCGACGGGGTTGGCGACCTCGCGGGCGGCGTCCAGCACCGCCCGCGTGCGGTCCACCGGCCCCTCGCCGCGGCGCTCGGCCATGATGCGGAAGGCGTTCTCCACCATGACCACGGCGCCGTCCACCATCATGCCGATGCCGATGGCCAGCCCCGCGAGCGACATGAGGTTGGCCGACAGCCCCCAGCGCTCCATGAAGATGAAGGCGATCAGCATGGCCAGCGGCAGGGCGGCGATGACCACCAGCGCCGAGCGCAGCTCGCCGAGGAACAGGAAGAGGATGATGGCTACCAGGATGGAGCCCTCGATGAGGGCGCGCTCGGCGGTGGAGACGGCCTTCTCCACGAGCTCGGTGCGCTCGTAGACGGGCTCGATGCGCACGCCCTCGGGCAGGGCCTTGCGCGCGGTCTCGAACTTCTCCTTGACGGCGTCGACCACGTTCTTGGCGTTGGTGCCGATGCGCGACAGCGCCATGCCCAGCACCACCTCGCGGCCGTCGCGCGTGACCGCGCCGAAGCGCAGCGCCGGGGCCTCGCGGATCTCGGCGACGTCGCGCAGGTACACCGGCGTGCCCTCGTCCGAGACCTTGACGACGATGCGGCCGATGTCGGCGGCGTCGCGCACCAGGCCGAGGCCGCGCACCAGGTACTGCTCGCGGCCGACGTCGATGTACTGGCCGCCCACCTGGCGGTTGTTGGCCTCGACCGCCTCCATGATCTCGCCGAAGGTGAGCCCGTGGCCGATGAGCTTCAGGGGGTCGACCACCACCTGGAACTGCCGCTCCTGCCCGCCCCAGGAGAGCACGTCGTCGACGCCCGGGGCGGTGCGCAGGATGAGGCGCACCTGCCAGTCCTGCAGGGTGCGCAGGTCCATGTCGGTGATCGCCTCGCGCAGCTTCTCGTCGGCGCGCTCGACGGTGTACCAGAAGACCTGCCCGAGGCCCGAGCTGTTGGGGCCCATCTCCGGGGAGCCGTAGCCCTCGGGGATGCGGTCGCGCACCTCGGACAGGCGCTCCATCACCAGCCGGCGCGCGAAATAGATGTCCATGTCGTCCTCGAAGTAGACCGAGACGTAGGACAGCCCGAAGAGCGAGACCGAGCGGATCTGCCGGACCTTGGGCAGGCCCGCCATCGCCGACTCGATGGGGAAGGTGAGGAGCTGCTCGACGTCCTCGGCCGCGAGCCCCGGCGACTCGGTGTAGATGTTGACCTGCACCGGGGTGACGTCCGGGAAGGCGTCGATGGGGACGGTCTCGACCGCGCGCCAGCCGAGGAAGGCCACGGCGGCGAAGGCGACCAGCACCAGGAACTTGTAGCGGAGGGAGACCTCCACGAGCTTGGTGAGCATGGCGTCTTCCTCCGGCGCTCAGTGGCCGTGGCCCTCGCCGAGCTGGGACTTGAGCATCAGGGCCTTCAGGTAGTAGGCGCCGGCGGCGACGACCTCCTCGCCAGGACGCAGGCCCTCGCGGATCTCGGTCCAGCCGCCCGCGCTGCGCCCGGTGCGCACGGGGCGCGGGGCGAAGCGCCAGCGCCCGTCGGCCTCGCGCGCCTCGAGCACGAACACCGCCGGACCGCCCTGCAGGAGCAGCACCGCCGCCTCGGGCACGGCGAGCACGGGCTCGGTCTCGCCGACGCGCAGGCGCGCCTCGACCAGCTCGCCCGGGTGCAGGCGGTCGTCCGGGTTGGGCACGCGGATGCGCACCGCGCGCGTGCGGCTCTGCTCGGAGAGGCGGTGGTGGACCTGCACCACCTCGCCCTCGACCTCGGTGCCGTCGGCGGCGCGCACGCGCGCCTTCTGCCCCGGGCGCACGCGCGCGGCGTCCTCGGGGGCGAGCTGGGCCTCGACCCACATGACGGACTCGTCGGCGACCTCCAGCAGCACGCGCCCGGGGTCGACCACCTCGCCGAGGACGAAGTCGTCGCGCGTCACCCGTCCGCCGACGAGGGCCACGAGGTCGAAGCGCCCGTCGGCGCGGCGGGCGTCGCCCGAGCGCAGCAGCGCCTGCACCTGCGCCTCGGTCATGCCGTAGGCGAGCACCTTGGCGTGGGCGAGCTGGCGCGCCACCTGCGCGGCGATCCAGCGCTTCTCCGAGACCACCTTGCGCCCGAGGCGCCGCACCCGCCGCCACTCGCGGTCGGCCTCGAGCAGGGCGGCCTGGGCCTCGGCCATGGCCACGCTCGAGAGGCTCACCAGCGGCTGGCCCCGGCGCACCAGGTCGCCGAGCCGCGCGTGGCGCGCCACCACCTGCGCCTGGATGCGCGGGGTGATCTGCGCGCTGCGGTAGAGGTCGTGGCGCACCTCGCCCGGGGCGGCGAGCTCGCGCGCCAGCGCCCGCCGTGCCGCGGGGGCGACGCGGATGCCGGCACGCGCGCGCGCCTCGGCGTCCAGGGCGAGGCCGCCGCCCTCCTCCTCGTGCGCCTCGCCTTCCGGATGGGCCTCCTCCCCGGCGGCGCCGTGCCCGCCCCCGGCCGGCAGGACGGGCGGGAGCAGGAGCAGGGCGAGGAGGGGCAGCAGATGGATCAGCCGCTGAAGCATCGCTCGGTCTCCGTCTTTGCGTGTTCAGTCGCCGGAGGTGGCGAGGCCGAGCCAGGCGCGCACCGCCCCCGTGGCCTCCAGCCACTCGAACCAGGCCCGCCACAGGCGCGCGCGCAGCCGCGCGGCGGCCTCGCGCGTCTCCAGGACCTGGGCGAGCTGCACGAGGTACTCGGTGGTGCCGAGCTCGCCGGCCTCCCACATGCGCCGCAGCAGCTCGGCCTGGGTCTCGAGGCTGGGGACGGCCTCGGCGCGCCACTCGCGCCAGGCCGCCGCGACCAGCCGGTAGCGCTCGGCGGCGGCGGCCGCGCGCGCGCGGGCCTCGCGCAGGGCGGCGTGCAGCGCCGCCTCGGCGGCGAGCCGGGCCTTCTCGGCCGCCTCCACCTCTGCGCGGAAGTCGTTGCGCACGAACAGCGGCACCGCGACCGTCAGGCCCACGAGCGCATCGCGCTCCTCGCGCCCGCCGCGCACCTGCACCGTGGGGTCGGGCCGGCGCTCGCGCCGGCGCAGCTCCGCCTCCGCGCGCCGCGCGGCGAGCTCGGCGGCGCGCTGGCGCAGCAGCGGCAGCGCGCCGCCG
>WGBS01000145.1 GCA_015494165.1 Gammaproteobacteria bacterium
TCTCCGATCCCATCATGTGTGGCGCCGAGGCGACCACGTAGAGAAGCCTGAGAGGCTGCACCCCTCCCGCCCTTGCTGCGCAGGATCGGCACGGTGCGCTGCCGGGAGGTCGGAGCCGAACGAGGACGAGGCAGGAAAAGAGCGAAATCTCTGACAGGAGGTTGACCGCCGGGGCCGCTTTAGAGAAGCGGCATCTTGCCGCGACCACCCTTTCTGATGCCCGACACCTGATCTCCGACCTCTGATCTCTGACGCCCGGTTCCCGATGCCCGACTCCCGGCCAGCCTCCGGCGGCCCGTCCTGGCGGCTGCGCCCCTGGGTGCGGCTGCGGTGGCGCGAGCTCGACGGCGAGCACGTGCTGCACGAGGCCTCGAGCGGCGACGTGCACCTGCTCGATGCCGCCTCGGCGCTGCTGCTGCGCCTGCTCGCGGAGGACGCGCGCGCGGAGGATGACCTCGCGGACGCGCTCGCCGGGGCGGCCGGCCTCGGAGCCGGCGCCGCGGCGCGCGAGGCCGTGCGCCAGCGCCTCGAGGCGCTGGCGGAGGCGGGCCTCGTGGAGCGCTGCCCGTGACGTCGATGCCGGAAACCGTCGGCGCCCTCGGCCGTGCGGCGCTTCGCGCGCGGCTGCGCGGCGCGGGCCTGGCGCTGCGCTGCGGCCCCCTCGTCTGGCGCGTGCGCTCGCCGCTCGCCGAGGTGGCCCGGCATCTGGCGGAGCTCTACGCGGGCTACCCGCTCGCGCCCGACGGTTTCGCCGACTACCACGTCGGCGTCGCGCCGCTGCGGGGCCCGCGGCGCTGGCTGCGGCCGCAGGTGCGCTTCCTGTTCGACGGCGAGGCTCCCTTCCATCCGCTGCCGCGCGCCCAGGCGGCGGCCTGCCTCGAGTGGGGCATGAACTGGTGCGTGGGGGCGCACGGCCACGCCTGGCTCGTGCTGCACGCGGCGGTGGTCGCGCGCGGCGCGCACGCGCTGGTGCTGCCGGGGCCGCCGGGCGCGGGCAAGAGCACCCTGTGCGCGGCGCTGGCATACTCGGGCTGGCGGCTGCTCTCGGACGAGCTCGCGCTGCTCGACCCGGCCACCGGAGCGGTGCTGCCGCTGCCGCGCCCGATCAGCCTCAAGGGGCCCAGCGTCGCCGTGATCCGCGAGCGTTTCGCCGACGCCCGTCTCGGCCCCGTCGTTCCCGACACGCGCAAGGGCGACCTCGCCTTCCTGGCCGCGCCACCCGCGAGCGTCGCCGCCATGGACGCGCCCGCGCGCGTGGCCTGGATCGTCAGCCCGCACTACGAGGCGGGCACCCGCGGCGCGCGCCTCGAGCGCCGCCGCCGCGGCCGCATGCTGGTCTGGCTCGCGCGCAACGCCTTCAACCAGGCGGTGCACGGCGAGGCGGGCTTCGACCTCCTCGCCGACGTGGTGGCCGGCGCCGAGTGCCACGCGTTGCGCTACGGCGACCTCGACGCCGCGCTGGCGGCGCTCGAGGCGCTCGCGGCGGGGGAGGAGGCGGCGGCGTGAGCGCCGGCCTCGCGGCGACCCCGCTGGTCCGCGCGCTGCGCGTGCCGGACGATGCCGCCGCCTTCGGCGCGCGCGAGTGGGACCTCGCCGTGCGTGCCGGGCGCCGCAGCGCGCTGCTCGCCGCGCTCGCCGCGCGCCTCGCCGAGGGGCCCGGGCTCGAGGCCGCGCCGCCCGCGGTGCGCCGCCATCTCGAGGGCGCGCTGCGGCTCGCGGCGCATCACGCCCGTGCGCTGCGCCACGAGGCCGCCGTGGTGCGCGAGGCGCTCGCGCCGCTCGGCGTGCCGCTGGTCCTGCTGAAGGGGGCGGCCTACGTGCTCGGCGGGCTGCCGCCCGCCCCGGGCCGCCTTGTCGCGGACCTCGACCTGCTCCTGCCGCGCGCGGCGCTGCCCGAGGCCGAGCGGCTGCTCTTCCGGCGCGGCTGGCTCACCGCCGAGCCGGATCCCTACGACCAGCGCTACTACCGCGAGTGGATGCACGAGGTCCCGCCCCTGCGCCACGCCGCGCGCGGTACGGTGCTCGACCTGCACCACGCCCTCGTCCCGCCCACGGGCCGGCTCGGCCGCGACCCCGGGGACGTCGCCGCGCGCGCCCGCGGTATCGGCGACGGCCTGCGCGTGCCGGCGCCGGAGGACCTCGTCGTGCACGCCGCCCTGCACCGGCTCGGCGACGGCGAGCACGAGCGCGCCCTGCGCGACCTGTGGGACCTCGACCGCATGCTCCGGGCCTGGGGCCGGGACGCGGCCTTCCGGGAGGCGCTCGAGGCGCGCGCAGCCGCCTTCCGGGCCGAGCGCGCCGTGGCCTATGCCCTGCGCGCGGCCTACGCCGTCTTCGCCACGCCGATTCCGGGACCGCTGCTCGCGCACCTCGAGCGGCGCGGCCGCTGCCGCGCCGGTGCGCGGGTCGTGGTGCCGCTGCTGCTGCGTGCCGCCGATCCCGCGCGGCCTCCGGCCTGGCGCGGGGAGGGCGCGGCGCGTCTTGCCATGTACGTGCGCGGCCACTGGACGCGCATGCCGGCGCGCCTGCTGCTGCCGCACCTCGCGCGCAAGGCCTGGCGGCGGCGTCACGGGTGACGGGCGGCGGGTTGCGGGAGACGGGAAAACGGTATGGTGAACGGGTGACGGGTTGCGGGAGACGGGAAGGAGACCGCGACTCCGAAGCGGAGGGGGCGCTTGGCGGGCTGCTGTAGACCGTGGGCTGCAACCTGTAACCTGGCTTTGCGGGAAGGGCTTCCCGCCCCGATCAGGTGGCCGCGCGCGAAGCGCGCACCAATCCTCGTCTCCCGGCCCCCGCCTCCCGCCTCTGCGCCGCAGGCGTCCGCGGCGCACCGTGAACCGCAGGCTGTTTCTCGCGGGCCGGTCGGCTACACTCGAGTCAAGCGATCAAAGGAGGGCCCGACGGGTGATGGAGATGCCGGCCGTGCGCAGGCACCGCTGGAGCCGCCGCGAGTACGAGCGGGCGGTGGCCGCGGGCGTGTTTCCGCCCGACGCCCGGCTGGAGCTCGTCGACGGGGAGATCGTGGAGATGACGCCGCAGGGAAGCAGGCATGCCGTGGCGGTGCAGCTCGTGGAGGAGGCGCTGCGCCGGCTGTTTCCGGGCAAGTTCTCGATCCGCGTCCAGATGCCGCTGGCGCTGGGCCAAGACTCTGAGCCCGAACCCGACGTGGCGGTGGTGCGCGGGGCGCCGCGGGACCACGTCGCGTGCCATCCCGGGCCCGGCGACACCCTGCTGGTGGTGGAGGCGGCGGAGGCGACGCTCGCGTGGGACCGCGACGTGAAGGCGGCGCTCTATGCGCGGGCGGGCGTTCCCGAGTGCTGGATCGTGGACGTGACCGGCCGCGCCCTCCACGTCATGCGTGAGCCGGCCCCCGGGGGCTACGGCGACCGGCGCGTGCTGGGCCCCGGCGAGCGGATCTTGCCCGGCGCGGCCCCGCCGGGCGGCGAGCCCGTCCGCGTCGCCGACCTGTTGCCCTGATCAGTTCACAGGGCCCGCTTCGCGGGAGTGCACGGGAGACGGGTAACGGGAGACGGGAAAAAAAACCGAACGGCCGCGCGCGAAGCGCGCACCGACCCTCGTCTCCCGACGCTCGCCTCCCGCCACTCTCGACCGGCAGTTGACGGAGGACGGGCTGCGGGTGACGGGTCACGGTGTACAGGCCACTGTAAACCGCAACCTGCAACCTGTAACCCGGCCTTGTGGGAGGGGCTTCCAGCCCCGATCAGATGGCCGCGCGGAGCGCGCTCCACCCACCCCTCGCCTCCCGATCCCCGCCTCCCGTCTCTTGCCCCCTGCAGGCCGCTAGCTCGGGAAGCGGCCGCCGGCGGCGGCCAGCCGCTCCTCCCAGGCCAGGGCGTGGCGCACGATGGTGTCGAGGTCGTCCAGGCGCGGCGCCCAGCCCAGCACCTCGCGGATGCGCTCGGCGCGGGCGATCAGGCTCGGCGGGTCGCCCGGGCGGCGCGGGGCGGGCTCGGCCGGGATGGGGCGGCCCGCGGCCCGCTCGACCGCGGCCAGCACCTCGCGCACGCTGTAGCCGCGCCCGTAGCCCACGTTGAGCACTGTCGAGGTGCCCCCGCCACGCAGGTAGTCGAGGGCCCGCAGGTGCGCGGCGGCCAGGTCCTCGACGTGGATGTAGTCGCGCACCCCGGTCCCGTCCGGGGTGGGGTAGTCGGTCCCATATATAAGGATGCGATCGCGGCGGCCCACCGCCACCTCGCAGGCGACCTTGATTAGGTGGGTGGCCTCCGGCGTGGCCTGGCCGAGGCGGCCCTGCGGGTCGGCGCCCGCCACGTTGAAGTACCGCAGCGCCACGTAACGCGGCCCCCCGGCCGCGGCCAGGTCGCGCAGCATCCACTCGCTCATGAGCTTGGAGGTGCCGTAGGGGTTGATGGGCGCGGTGGGCGTGTCCTCGGCGGCCACCCCGCCCTCCGGGATCCCGTACACGGCGGCGGTGGACGAGAAGATGACATGGCGCACCCCCGCCTCGGCGCAGCATTCAAGGAGGGTGCGGGTGGCGCAGGTGTTGTTTCCGTAATATTTGAGGGGCCTCTCGACGGACTCCGGCACCACGGTGTGGGCGGCGAAATGCATGAGCGCCTCCACGCCGTGCTCGGCCAGCAGGCGGCGGACGAGGGCGGCGTCGCCCGTGTCGCCGACCACCAGCTCGCCGTGAAGGACGGCCTTGCGGTGGCCGGTGCTGAGGTTGTCGAGCACCACCACCCGCTCGCCGGCCTCGCCGAGCTGGCGCACGACGTGGCTGCCGATGTAGCCCGCCCCGCCCGTGACCAGGATCGCCCCGCGTCGCTCCCCCATGCCGTGTTCTCCCTGCCCTGCCATGCTTCCCCGCGGACGCGGGGGCGCCTAAAATAGCACGCGTCCCGTGCGCGCCGCGCGCGACGGTGCGCGACGGCCTGTTGACACCCGGGGGCCGCTTCCCGAAAATACGCTGCTTACGTCCGGGGAGGGGTTCCCGAGCGGTCAAAGGGGGCAGACTGTAAATCTGCTGGCTCAGCCTTCGGAGGTTCGAATCCTCCCCCCTCCACCAGCAAGGCACGGTTCGGTCGCGCTTCAGGCCACGGGAGAACGGGAGGTCGGCATCCAGACAGGCAGGTGAGTCGGAGGAGGGCTGCCGGCGCCCGGCCCCGCGGCCCGGGGCGGAGGACACGCGGGTGTAGTTCAATGGTAGAACCTCAGCCTTCCAAGCTGATGATGGCGGTTCGATTCCGCTCACCCGCTCCAATCCGGGCGTCAGGCTTCGGCCATCAGGGATCAGCGGGAACCACGCGGCTTTCGCCGGCTGAAGTCTGATTGCTGATACCCGAAGCCTGGCACCTGGACAACGGCCCATATAGCTCAGTCGGTAGAGCACTTCCTTGGTAAGGAAGAGGTCACCGGTTCGAGTCCGGTTATGGGCTCCATCTTTTCCGCCGGGCCGGGCCCGGCGCGTGCCGCGGGCGGCGGCCAAGGTCTAGGTTCGGAGCGAGTCGCGGGCTCCCCGGCGGGGCCCGCCCCCAGAGGAGAGCAGCACCATGTCCAAGGAGAAGTTCGAGCGCAAGAAGCCGCACGTGAACGTGGGCACGATTGGTCATGTGGACCATGGGAAGACGACGCTGACGGCGGCGTTGACGAAGGTGTCTGCGGAGAAGTTTCAGGGGGCGGAGTTCAAGGCGTACGATCA
>WGBS01000146.1 GCA_015494165.1 Gammaproteobacteria bacterium
GGCGGGAGGCGGGGCTCGGGAGACGAGGGGTGGAGCGCCCTTCGGGCGCGGCCGTTTCTTTCCCGTCTCCCGTCTCCCGTAACCCGTGCACTCCCGCGAAGCGGGAACGCCTCAGGGCGCGGCGTCGGCGGGCACGGGCACGCCGCGGCGGAAGCGCGCCCAGCGCAGGCGCCGCACCAGGGTCCGTCCGGGCCCCAGGGTGAGATCGCCCGTCGCGCCGGGCAGCGGCCCGATCCCCGCCTCGAGGTCGGCGAGATAGGGCGCGATGCGGAAGGCGTCCACCCCGAGCGCGAACAGCCGCGGCCTGCGCGCGGCGCGCTCCGGCCACAGGGCGGCGATGCGCGCGCGCAGCGGGTGGCGCTCCGGCGGATCCAGCAGCCACGGCAGGTCGCAGAAGAGCACCCCGTCGAGGTCGCCGTCGCGCTCGGGGTCCGGGCTGCCCGCGTAGACGTGCGAGGTGGCGAGCACCGGCAGGCCGGCGGCATGATGGAAATCGAGCTGCGGCTTGAGCAGGCGCGCCTCGCGCGGGAAGGCCGCCAGGAACACGGCGTCGGCATCCTGGCGCCGCCGCGGCTCGAAGGCGAGCCGCATGCCGAGGATGCGCGCGAGGCGCGCGCGCCGCGCCGCGCTCTCGTCCAGGTTCAGCAGTGCACGGAGCACGGGCGCGAAGTCCGTCGCGCCGCGCGCGTAGACACCCGCCTCCGGCACCGTGCCGCCGAGCTCGGCGAGCCGTGTCTCGAAGGCCGCGCGCACGCGCTCCCCCCACGGCCCCTGCGGCACCAGCACCAGCACGTCCGTCCAGCCCTCGATGGCGGCGCGCTCGGCCGCCTGCGCCGCCTCGTCCTCGGGGGCGAGGCCGAACTGGTAGAGGCGCGCAGGTGCTACGTCATCTCCCTGTGCGGGCGTCGCGCCGTCCGCGGCGCGCGTCTCCTCGTCCAGGGCGGCGCCGGGCGCCGCCGCGGGCTTCGGGGCGGCGGGCGGCAGGCGGTTGAGCGCCAGCACCGGTACGGGCAGCTCGCCCGCCGCCGCGAGCGCCGCCACCGCCTCCTTGCGCAGCGGCCCCACGACGAGGCTCGCGCCCTCGGCGACGGCGCGCCGGTAGAGCGCGGCAGCGGGCGCCGCCGCGGTGTCGAGCACCAGCACCGGCGGGCGCTCCTCCGGCGCGAGGTCGGCGTACCAGGCGGCGAGGAAGCCGTCGCGCACGGCCCGGCCGGCATCGGCGTAGGGCCCGCTCAAGGGCAGCAGCAGGGCGAGCTTGCGCGGCAGGCCGCGCGGCGCGCCGAGGGCCTCGCGCAGCGCGCGCGCACGCGCCGCCGCCTCGTGGTCCGGGTGGCGCTCGAGCCACTCGGCGAGCGCCGCGTCCGCCGCGGGCCCCGGCGGGTGCAGGCGCACGGCGGCGGCGAGCTCGAGCCAGCCGCGCAGGCGCGCGTCGGCCGTGGCGTCGGCGAGGTAGCGCAGGTACGGCCCGGGCAGGCGCAGGAGCGCCTCCCACGCGGCGTCCTCCTCCGCCGCGCGCGCCGCCAGGTCGGGCGCGAGCGCCGCGGCGGCGAGGTGCTCGCGTGCGGCCTCGAGCGGGTTGCCGGCGCCGGCGTAGGCGCGCGCGCGCAGGCGGTGGGCCGCGAGCCGCTCGGCCTCGGGCCAGCCCGGCGGCACGTCGGGCAGCGCCGCGAGCGCCTCGCGCGGGCGTCCCGCGGCGAGCCAGGCGCGCGCGGCGCCGATCAGGAGCCGTGGCCGCAGGGCGGGCGGCGCGGTGCGGGCCGCCTCCAGATAGCGGCGCGCGGCGCCGGCGGCGTCCCCTGCCGCGAGGCGCGCGGACGCCTCGCGCTCGGCCGCGGCCACGGCGGCCTCCGGCCCGGGCGCCGGCGCCCGCCTCGGTGCCGGCGCGCAGGCGACGAGCGCCAGCGCGAGCGCGAGCAGGCAGATGCCGGCGCGCGCGCGCGCTTGCCCGCGGCGGGGCCGGCGGCCCAGCATAGGGGCGCGCGGTGGCTGTGGTGTGAAGGGCGGGGTGCGCAAGGTGGAGCGAGTATCGGAAGGCCCCCGGGAGGTGTCAATCGAGCCTGGCACGCTCTACGTGGTCGCCACGCCCATCGGCAACCTCGGCGACCTCGCGCCGCGCGCGCGCGCCGTGCTCGCGGGCGTCGCCCGGGTGGTGGCGGAGGACACGCGCGTGACGGGCGGGCTGCTGCGCCGCCTCGGCATCGCCACGCCGCTCGTCTCGCTCCACGCCCACAACGAGGCGCGGCGCGTGCCGGAGCTGCTCGCCGCGCTCGCCGCGGGCGAGGCGCTCGCCCTCGCGAGCGACGCCGGCACCCCGCTCGTGAGCGACCCGGGCCGGCGCCTCGTCGCCGCCGCCGCGGCGGCAGGCCATCCGGTGCGCGCCGTGCCGGGGCCGAGCGCGGTGACGGCGGCGCTGTCGGTGGCGGGGCTGCCGGCCGAGCGCTTCGCCTTCGAGGGCTTCCTGCCGGCGCGTGCGGCGCAGCGGCGCGCGCGCCTCGAGGCGCTGCGCGGCGAGACGCGCACGCTGGTCTGGTTCGAGGCCCCGCACCGCATCGAGGCGAGCCTCGCCGACGCCGCCGCCGTCCTCGGCGGGGCGCGGCGCGCGGCGCTCGCGCGCGAGCTCACCAAGCGGCACGAGACCGTGCTGCACGCCACGCTCGCCGAGCTCGCCGCGCGCGTCGCGGCGGACCCCGACCAGCGCCGCGGGGAGATCGTGGTCGTGGTCGAGGGCGCTGCCGAGACGCCGGCCGCGGGCGAGGCCGAGGCGCGGCGCGTGCTGGCCGTCCTGCGCCGGCACCTCCCCCCGCGGGAGGCCGCCGCCGCGGCGGCCGAGATCACGGGGATCGCGCGGAACCGCCTCTACCGCTGGACGGTCGAAGACGGTGGCGGCTGAGCCGCGCCGTTTTCGGCGCGTGCTACAGTAGCGCCCGCGAGCCGGCCGGGCAGCCGCTCCGCGCCCCGCGCGCGGGGAGGAAAGTCCGGGCTCCACAGGGCAGGGTGCCAGGTAACGCCTGGGGGGCGCGAGCCCACGGAAAGTGCCACAGAGAACAGACCGCCGATGGCCCCGTCCCCGGGGCACAGGCAAGGGTGAAACGGTGCGGTAAGAGCGCACCGCGCGGGCGGCAACGTCCGCGGCACGGCAAACCCCACCCGGAGCAAGACCAAATAGGGGAGCGATCGTGTGGCCCGCACGGCTCCCGGGTAGGTCGCAGGAGGCGTGCGGCGACGCACGTCCCAGATGAATGGCTGCCGCCCCGCCCTCCGGGGCGGGGAACAGAACCCGGCTTACAGGCCGGCTCGCACCGAACGCCGCGGCCCGGGGCCCCCGCCCCGGGCCGTCTTTGCTTTGCTGATGCGGTTTGTGAGCTTGCGTGCGCAAGCGGCTGATTCCCACACCCTTTGCAACCCGAACCGCGCTCGCCTCGGCGCGTAAGCCCCTGTCCGCCAAGCAAGTTTCGCCCATTCCTTCCTTGACAGGCGCGAGAGCCGGTACCTATAGTGTCACGAAGTGGGAGAAAGTGGGACCTAATGGGGCCCGGGCCACCGAAGGGGGCGCGCTTGTTCCGGGGGGTCAACCACCTGACGCTCGACGCCAAGGGGCGCATGGCCATGCCCAGCCGCTACCGTGAGCGCCTGGCCGAGCGCTGCGGCGGCCAGATGGTGACGACCGTGGAC
>WGBS01000147.1 GCA_015494165.1 Gammaproteobacteria bacterium
GAGCCCTCCCCTTCCATCGCCGCCGCCGCCCCTCAGGCGCCCTTGACCTGCGCCATCACCTCGTCGGCGAAGCTCTCGCTGCGGCGCTCGATGCCCTCGCCCACCTCGAGGCGCTCGAAGCGCGCCACCTTCGCCCCGGCCTGCTGGAGCAGCTTGCCGACGGTGGTGTCGGGATCCTTCACGAAGGGCTGGCCGACGAGCGTGATCTCGGCGAGGTGCTTGCGCAGCCGCCCCTCGACCATCTTCTCGACGATCTCCGGCGGCTTGCCGCTCGCCTCCGCCTGGGCGCGCAGGATCTCGCGCTCCTTGTCCAGCACCTCGGCGGGGATGTCCTCGACGTCGCGGTACTGCGGGCGGCTCGCGGCGATGTGCATGGCGAGGTCGCGCGCCAGCGCCTCGTCGCCCCCCTCGAGCTCGACGACGACGCCGATGCGCCGCACCGGGCTGCCGTGCAGGTAGTGCGCGAGCACGCGCCCCGGCGCGGCCGCGACGCGCACGAAGCGCCGCACCGTGATGTTCTCGCCCAGGCGCGCGACCAGCTCGCGCCGCGCCTCCTCCACGCTCGGCCCGCCGTCGTCGAGGGGCAGCGCGAGCAGCGCCTCGAGGTCCGCCGGCGCGGCCGCCAGCACGCGCTCGGCCACCTTCTGCGCGAAGGCCTGGAAGTCGGCCTCCTTGGCGACGAAGTCGGTCTCGCTGTTCACCTCGACCAGCGCCACGCCGCCCTCGCCCGCGGCGACGGCGATCACGCCCTCGGCCGCCACGCGCCCGGCCTTCTTGTCCGCCTTGGCCTGGCCGGACTTGCGCATCAGCTCGATGGCGGCCTCCATGTCGCCCCCGGCCTCCTGCAACGCCTTCTTGCACTCCATCATGCCGGCGCCCGTGCGCTCGCGCAGCTCCTTGACCATCGCAGCCGTGATCTGCATCGCCTTCACCTCTCCTCAGGAAGCCTGCTCGCCCTGCCCCGCCGGCGCCTCCTCCGGCGCCTCCTCGACCTCGACGAACTCGTCCTCCGGACCCGCCGCCGTCGTCACGCTGGAGCGGCCCTCGATGATCGCGTCCGCGATGGCCGAGGTGTAGAGGCGGATGGCGCGGATGGCGTCGTCGTTGCCCGGGATGACGTAATCGACGCCCTCGGGGGAGTTGTTCGTGTCGACCACGCCGATCACGGGGATGCCGAGGCGGTTGGCCTCCTGCACCGCGATCTTCTCGTGGCCGACGTCCACGACGTAGACCGCGTCCGGGAGGTCCTCCATGTCCTTCACGCCGCCGAGGCTGCGCTCGAGCTTGTCCATCTGGCGGCGCAGCCGGATGACCTCCTTCTTGCCGAGGCGCTCGAAGGTGCCGTCCTCGGCCATGGCCTCGAGCTCGCGCAGGCGCTTGATGGACTGGCGGACGGTGCGGAAGTTGGTGAGCATGCCCCCGAGCCAGCGGTGGTTGACGTAGGGCATGCCGCAGCGGCGCGCCTCCTCGCCGATGATGTCGCGCGCGGCGCGCTTGGTGCCCACGAACAGGATCACGCCGTTGTCCGCCGCCAGGCGGCTGGCGAAGCTCGCCGCCTCCTTGAGCAGCGGCAGCGTCTTTTCCAGGTTGATGATGTGGATACGGCCCCGCTCGCCGTAGATGTAGGGGGCCATCTTCGGGTTCCAGTAGCGCGTCTGGTGGCCGAAGTGCGCGCCGGCCTCCAGCAGCTGGCGCATGGTGATCTCGGGCATGTCGGATCCTCGCGTTCGGGTTGGGCCTGACCCGCTGCGCCTGCGCGCGGCGACCCCGCCGCTCCGGGCGAGCCGCGGGGCACCCGGCCGCACACCGTCGGCGCAGGGGCGTCGTTTCCCGGATTGCCTCCGGGGCGCGCGCTTTATACCATAAGCCGACTACCCCGACAAATCAGGAGGATGCGCGCGCCCGCGCGGCGCCGGCCGTCTTCTGCGCGCCCGGGTCCCCACCATGGACATGGCCGCCTACATCAAGACCCCGGACGAGATCGAGAAGATGCGCGTCGCGGGGCGTCTGGCCGCGGAGGTGCTCGAGATGATCGAGCCCCACGTGCGGCCCGGCATCACCACCGAGGAGCTCGACCGCATCTGCCACGACTACATCGTCAACGTGCAGAAGGCGGTGCCGGCGCCCCTCAACTACAAGGGCTTCCCCAAGTCCATCTGCACCTCGGTCAACCACGTGGTCTGCCACGGCATCCCGGGGCGCAAGCGCCTGAAGAAGGGCGACATCGTCAACATCGACGTCACCGTCATCAAGGACGGCTTCCACGGCGACACGAGCAAGATGTTCTTCGTGGGCGAGCCCTCGGTGCAGGCCCGGCGCCTGGTGCGCGTGGCGCAGGAGTGCCTCTACATCGGTATCCGCCAGGTGCGCCCCGGGGCGCGCCTCGGCGACATCGGCCACGCCATCCAGCGCCACGCCGAGGCGCACGGCTACTCCGTGGTGCGGGAGTACTGCGGCCACGGCATCGGGCGGCGCTTCCACGAGGAGCCGCAGGTGCTGCACTACGGCCGCCCCGGCACGGGCCTGGTGCTGCAGCCCGGCATGACCTTCACCATCGAGCCCATGATCAACGCCGGCAAGCGCCACGTGAAGCTGCTCGCCGACGGCTGGACCGTGGTCACCAAGGACCACAGCCTCTCGGCGCAGTGGGAGCACACCGTGCTCGTGACGGAGGACGGCTACGAGGTCCTGACGCTGCGCGCCGAGGAAGGCGAGATCTGAGCCCCACCGCGCCCATGCGCGGCGCCGCCGCCACACGCCCCGGGCCCCTGCCCTCGCCGCTGCCGGTGCTGGAGGAGGCCCTCGCGCGCGGCCTTCCCGAGGCGGAGGCGGCGCGCGCCGCCCTCGGCGCCATGGACGAGGCCCTGCGCGCCGCCTTCGAGGCCGGCACCCCCGCCCCGGAGCTCGTCCATCTGCCGCGCGCGGCCGTGGACGAGCTCCTGCGCCCCCTGTGGCGGCGGCGCCTCGGCCCGGACGCCGGGCGCCTCGCCCTCGTCGCCGTGGGCGGCTACGGGCGCGGCGAGCTCATGCCGCGCTCCGACGTGGACCTCATGATCCTCGTGCCTGAGGACGACGGCGGCGCGGACTGGCGCACGGCCGTGGAGCGCTTCTGGACGCTGCTGTGGGACCTGCGCCTCGACGTCGGCCACAGCGTGCGCACGGTGGCCCAGTGCGTGGAGGAGGCGGTGCGCGACGTCACGGTGGCCACCAACCTGATGGAGGCGCGCCTGCTCGCCGGCGACGAGGCCCTCTACCGCGCCATGCGCGAGGCGACGGGGCCGCGGCAGCTGTGGCCGAGCGAGGCCTTCTTCGCCGCCAAGCGCCGCGAGCAGGAGGCGCGCCACCACCGCTTCCACGACACCGCCTACAAGCTCGAGCCCAACATCAAGGAGGGCCCGGGCGGGCTGCGCGACATCCAGATGATCGGCTGGGTGGCCAAGCGCCATTACGGCGCCGAGCACCTGCACGAGCTGGTCGCCCACGGCTTCCTCACCGAGCGCGAGCACCGCGAGCTCGCCGAGGGCCAGGCGCTGCTGTGGCGCATCCGCATCGGCCTGCACCTGCTCACCGGCAGGCGCGAGGACCGCCTGCTCTTCGACCACCAGCCCGAGCTGGCGCGGCGCTTCGGCTACCGCGACGACGACGCCAACCTCGCCGTCGAGCAGTTCATGAAGCGCTACTACCGCACGGTCCAGACCCTCTCGCGCCTGAACGAGATGCTGCTCCAGCACTTCGAGGAGGAGATCCTGCACCGCGGCGAGCCTGCGGCGGCCACGCCGCTCGGGCGCCGTTTCCAGGTGCGCCACGGCTTCGTCGAGGCGCGCGATCCCGGGGTGTTCCGCCGCCACCCCTTCGCCCTGCTCGAGATCTTCCTCCTGCTCGCCCAGCACCCGGAGCTCGCCGGCGTGCGCGCCTCCACCATACGGCTGATCCGCGAGCACCTGCACCTCATCGACGAGCGCTTCCGCGCCGACCTGCGCGCGCGCAGCCTGTTCATGGAGCTGCTGCGCCAGCCGCGCGGCATCACGCACGAGCTGCGGCGCATGCACCGCTACGGCGTGCTCGGCGCCTACCTGCCCGCCTTCGGCGAGGTCGAGGGGCAGATGCAGTACGACCTCTTCCACGCCTACACCGTGGACGAGCACAGCCTGTTCGTGGTGCGCAACCTGCGGCGCATGGCGCTGCCCGAGCACGCCACAGAGCTGCCGCTGTGCAGCGAGGTCTTCCAGCGCCTGCCCAAGCCGGAGTTGCTCTATCTCGCGGGACTCTTCCACGACCTCGGCAAGGGGCGCGGCGGCGACCATTCGGTGCTGGGCGCGCGCATGGCCGAGGACTTCTGCCGGGCGCACGGCTTCGGCGACTACGACAGCGGTCTCGTCTCCTGGCTCGTGCGCCACCACCTCGCCATGTCGCTGACCGCCCAGCGCGAGGACCTGAGCGACCCCGAGGTGGTGAACCGCTTCGCGCGCCTGGTGGGCGACCAGGTGCGCCTGGACTATCTCTACCTGCTCACGGTCGCCGACATCCGCGGCACCAACCCGAACCTGTGGAACTCCTGGCGCGACGCCCTGCTCGCCGAGCTCTACCACCTCGCGCGCCGCGCCCTGCGCCGCGGCCTCGAGCAGCCCGTGGACAAGGAGGAGCGCATCCGCGAGGTGCGCACCGAGGCACGGCGCCTGCTGCGCGCCGACGGCGTGGACCCGGCGGAGGTCGAGCGGGTCTGGCGCGACTTCGACGAGGACTACTTCCTGCGCTACCAGCCGGCCGAGATCGCCTGGCACACCGCGGCCATCGCGCGCGCCGAGCGCCTGCCGCTGGTGCTGGTGCGCCGCGCCGGCCCGCGCGGCACCACCGAGATCTTCGTCTACGGCGCCGGCGAGGACCACGCCTTCGCCGCCACCACCGCCCTGCTCGACCAGATGGGGCTGACCATCGTCGACGCGCGCATCATCTCCTCGCGCAGCGGCCGCACGCTCGACACCTATCTCGTGCTCGAGCGCGAGGGCACCCCCATCGCCGACGACTGGCGCGCCGAGGAGATCCGCAGCGCCCTCGAGCGCCTGCTGGCGGCAGGCGCCCCCGTGCCGCGCGTCACCCGGCGCCCGCCGCGCACGTACCGCCACTTCCGCATCCCCACGGAGGTCTCCTTCAGCGAGGACGAGCGCAACCGCCGCACGGTGGTGGAGCTCATCACGGCCGACCGCCCGGGGCTGCTCTCGCGCGTCGCGCGCGCCTTCGCCGAGTGCGGCGTGCGGCTGCAGAACGCGCGCATCGCCACCGTCGGCGCGCGCGCCGAGGACGTCTTCTTCGTCACCGACGCGCGCGGCGAGCCGCTGCGCGACCGGGCGCGCCTCGAGCGCCTGCGCGAGCGGCTGGTCGCGAGCCTGGACGCCGACGCCCAGGCGTCCTCAGGCGGCTGAGCGCGGCGCCTCGACCAGCTCGAGGCCGTTGCCGTCGGGGTCGCGGCAGAAGAGCGCGCGCCGGCCCGAGCGGCTGCGCGTGAAGGCGACACCGGCGGCCTCGAGCCGCGCCGCCCACGCCTCGAGGTCCTGGACCGTGAGCGCGATATGGCGGTCGCGCCCCACGTGGTCGGGCCGGCCCGTGACGGGATCCGGGTTGGGGAGCTCGAGCAGGTGGAGCTGCTGCCCGCCGCCGAGGTCGAGCCAGGCCCCGGGATAGCCAAGGTCCGGGCGCTCGCGGAGCACCTCCAGCCCCACGAGGTCGCGCCAGAAGCGCAGCGCGCGGGCCGTGTCCGCGACGACCAGGCTCACGTGGTGCAGCCGCGTCACGAGGCCGCGCGCTCCGCCGCCGCTCCCGCGCCGCCCTCGCCGCGCGCGGCCGCGAGCGCGGCGGCCACGATGAGCACCCCGCCGGCCCACTCGCGCGCCGCGATGGCCTCGGCGGCGAGCCAGGCGGCCGAGACCGCCCCCGCCACCAGCTCGAACAGCAGGATCACGGCCGAGCGGTGCACCGGCATGCGTTCCACGCCGTACTGCACGGCGAGCGTCATGGTGGTGAGGCCCACCGCACCGAGGAGCGCCGCACCCGCCCAGGCCATCGCCGGCGCCGCCGGGACGGCAGGCTCGAGCCAGGCCACGCCCAGGCCTGCCAGGCCCGCGACGCCCGCCCAGGTCACGAGCGCCTTGGCGCCGAGCGGCACGCCCCGCAGGCCCCGCACGCACACGTTCGCGGCGGCGAAGGCCATCCCTGCGCTCAGGGCCAGCCAGTCGGCGCGTCCCGCCGGCAGCGGGAGGCCGGCCGCGGGCTCCCACAGCATGACGGCGGCGCCCGCGAGCGCCACGGCCACCACCGCGGCGCCGCGCAGGCCCGGGCGCTCGCCGAGCAGCAGCCAGCCGAGCAGCGCGGCCCAGGCCGGCGCCAGGTAGAACAGGAGCAGCACCCGCACCACCGTGCCCTCGAGCATGGCGAGCACGAAGGCGAGGTTGCACCAGCCGGCGGCGAGTGTGAGCGCGAGGAGCCCCGCGGCGTCCGCGCGGCGCGCGCGCCAGCCGCGCGCGAGTGGCAGCCCGGCGAGCAGCGCCGCGCCGTAGCTCGCGAAGGTGATCCACAGCCCGCTTAGGCCCGCGGACTCGAGCAGGCGCAGCGGATACCACACCACGCCCCACAGGGTGGCGCCGTAGAGCAGCGCGGCCACCGCCGCCGGCGAGGTCTCGGCACGCATGGCCCCGGAGTATACTTGGCGCCCGCCGCCGACCGGGCCCGCTGCATGAACCCCGATCTCGAAAGGCTCCATCCCTACCCCTTCGAGCGTCTCGCCGCGCTGCGCGCGGGCGTGCAGCCGCCGCGCGAGCTCGACCCCATCGTGCTCTCGGTGGGCGAGCCGCGCCACCCGACGCCCGCCTTCCTCGCCGAGGCGGTGATCGAGCACCTGCACGGGCTGGCGAGCTATCCCGCGACGCGGGGCGGGACGGCGCTGCGCGAGGCCATCGCCGCGTGGCTGACGCGGCGCTTCGGCCTGCCCGAGGGGGTGCTCGACCCGGAGCGGCACGTGCTGCCGGTCAACGGCACCCGCGAGGCGCTCTTCGCCCTGGCGCAGGCGCTGGTGGACCGCTCGCGCCGCCCGCTGGTGATGATGCCCAACCCCTTCTACCAGATCTACGAGGGCGCGGCGCTGCTCGCGGGCGCCGAGCCCCGCTACCTGCCGACCACGGCGGAGACGGGCTGGCTGCCGGACCTCGAGGCCGTGCCGGAGCGCGACTGGGCGCGCTGCCAGCTCTTCTACGTGTGCTCGCCCGGCAATCCCACGGGGCGCGTCGCCCCGCCCGAATGGTGGGCGCGGCTGCTCGCGCTCGCCGAGCGGCACGGCTTCGTCGTGGCCTCCGACGAGTGCTACTCCGAGATCTACCTCGACGAGGCGCGACCGCCGACGGGGCTGCTCGCCGCGGCGCACGCCGCCGGGCGCGAGGGCTTCGAGGGCTGCCTGGTGCTCAACAGCCTCTCCAAGCGCTCCAACGCCCCGGGCCTGCGCTCGGGGCTGGTGGCGGGCGACGCGCGCCTGATCGCGGCCTTCCTGCGCTACCGCACCTACCACGGCTGCGCCATGCCCCCGCCCACGCAGGCGGCGAGCGTCGCCGCCTGGCGCGACGAGGCGCACGTGCGCGAGAACCGCGCGCGCTACCGCGCCGCCTTCGAGGCGGTGGTGCCGCTGCTCGCGGAGGTGCTCGAGGACGTGCGCGCGCCCGAGGGCGGCTTCTACCTGTGGCCGCGCACGCCCGTGCCCGACACCGAGTTCGCGCGCGGGCTCTACGCCAGCCAGAACGTCACCGTGCTGCCCGGCAGCTTCCTCTCGCGCCCCGCGGGCGGCGCCGATCCCGGCGCCGGGCGCGTGCGCATCGCCCTCGTGGCGCCGCTCGAGGACTGCGTGGAGGCCGCGCGCCGCATCCGTGACTACGTGCGCGACCTGTGAGCCGGGAGCGCCGGCGCGACCGCGCCCGGCGGCTCAGCTCCCGACCATGCGCCAGCTCCCGTCGGGCTGGCGGCAGGCCGTGCCGTAGACGGTCTCGGGCTTGCCGCCGATCTCGGCGCGCATGGTGAACTCGCGGCACGGCCCCTCCGCGGTCTCGTAGGTGCGGGTGGGGGTCACCTCGTAGGTGGCGCCGGTGTCGGGGTTGCGCCAGCGCGAGGGCTGCCCGGTGCGGTTGTACTCGAGCGCGCGCGCCGTCCGCATCCGGTCCTGCTCGTCCATGTAGCGGCCGATGCTGCCGCCGATCATGGCCCCGACCAGGGTGCCGGCGATGATGGCCGCCGTGCGCCCCTTGCCCTTGCCGACGTGCGAGCCCAGCACGCCGCCCACCACGCCACCGACGACCGCGCCAGTCTGCTCCTTGGTCGGGGGCGTCTCGCAGCCGCCGAGCACCGTGGCGCCGGCGAGCGCAAGGCCCGCCAGCATCGCCGTCGGCCTTTCCCAACGTGTCGCGATCCTCATCTGCACACCTCCTCGCCTTGCGATCCGGTCCCTTCTCCCCCGGCTCCCCTGCGGACATTGTACGCCCGCCCCATCCGCCGGCGGCCCCTGCGTCCGGGCCTCCCTTGCGGGTGGAAACTGATCAATCCGCTGCGCGGATTGATCAGCACTGAGGCGCTTCGCGACCGTTTTTGATTTTTTCCGTATTGCCATGCACTTCCATGTGCATGGGCAGCCCCGCGGCCGTCCCTGGCCGCGCGGAAGCCCTGAAAAAATCGAATTTTTCAGGGCTTCCGGTAGAATGCCCGCTTCCGCGGACCCCGCTAGGAGGGAGGCAGCACCGGCGATGAACGACATCCAGGCCACCATCGAAGAGGCGTTCGAGCGCCGCGCCGAGATCACCCCGCGCAACGTCGAGACCCACGTCAAGGAGGCCGTCCTCGAGGCCATCGACCTCCTCGACCGCGGCGAGGCGCGCGTGGCGGAGAAGCGCGACGGCCGCTGGGTGGTGAACGAGTGGCTGAAGAAGGCGGTCCTGCTCTACTTCCGCATCGAGGACAACAGCTTCATCAAGGGCGGCTTCACCAACTACTACGACAAGGTGCCGTCCAAGTACGCCGACTTCAGCTCGCGCGACTTCCGCGCCGCGGGCGTGCGCGTGGTGCCGCCCGCGGCCGCCCGCCGCGGGGCCTACATCGCCCCCGGCGTCGTCCTCATGCCCTCCTACGTCAACATCGGCGCCTCCACCCGCATCTACAACCGCATGACGGGCGAGATCCTCTACGGGCGCGTGCCGGCGGGCTCGGTCGTGGTGCCCGGGAGCCTGCCGGCCGCCGACGGCAGCCACAGCCTCTACTGCGCGGTCATCGTC
>WGBS01000148.1 GCA_015494165.1 Gammaproteobacteria bacterium
CAGCACCACCGGCAGGTCGCGCCCGCCCGCCTGCAGCCGCTCGAGATAGTCCGGCAGCTGGAGCAGCGCGCGCATCAGCACCTCGTAGGCGTCCTCGCGCTGCGGCACGCGGTCCTCGAGCAGCGCCTGCACGAGCCGCTCCATCTCCTCGGCCAGCATGGCGGCGCCGTAGAGCTCCAGCATCTGGAGCGTGCCGCGCACCTGGTGCAGGTAGCTCGCGCAGAACTGGAGCTGGGCCGTGTCCCCCGGGTCCTCGACGTAGGCCTCCAGGGCCTGGCGCGCCTGCTTGAGGGTCTCCTCCAGCTCGGCGCGCACCCAGCCGAGCGCGCCCGGGTCGATGCCTTCGCCGAAGCTCATGCCGCACCTCCGCCGGCGCGCGCCACGCGCCGGAAGGCGAGGGTGTCGGGGTAATGCACCCGCTCGAGCTCGGGGTGGCGCCAGCCGACGAGCTCACCGGGCCCGAGCACCAGCATCCCGCCCGGGGCCAGGCGGCGCACGACCTCGGCCAGCACCGCCTCGCGCTGCGCGCGGTCGAAGTAGATCAGCACGTTCTGGCAGAAGATCAGGTCCATGGGCGCGAGGGGCGCGCGCGCGAGCTCGAGCACGTTGAGCTGCGCGAAGCACACGCGCTTGCGCAGCTCCGGCACCACCTCCCAGGTGTCGGGCGCGACGCGCCGGAAGTAGCGCGCGCGCTGGTCCGGGCTGACGCGGTCGAGGCGCTTGCCCGGATAGCGGCCGCGGCGCGCCGTCGCCAGCGCCGAGAGGCTGATGTCGGTGGCCGTGACGCCGAAGTAGTAGCGCCCGCCGAGGCGCGAGAGGTGCTCGTCGATGGCGATGGCGAGGCTGTAGGCCTCCTCCCCCGTGGCGCAGCCGATGCTCCAGACCTGGAGGCGATAGGGCTGCAGCGCCTCGGGCACCGGCGCCTGCGGCAGCAGGCGCTCGCGGACGAGGGCGAAGGAGGGGCGGTGGCGGAAGAAGCGCGTCTCGTGCACCGTGAGGCGGTCGACGAGGAGTGCCCACTCCACCGCCCCCCGCGGGCCCTCCGTCAGCAGCGCGTAGTAGGCGTCGTAGTCCTCGCAGCCGAGCTCGCGCATGCGCGCGGCGAGGCTGGTGACGAGGAAGGACTTGCGCTCGGGCGCGAGCTGCATGCCGGTGCGCCGGCGCACGAGCTCCACCCAGCGCGCGAACTGGGCCTCGCTCATGGGCGGCGGCGGCGCGAGCCCGCGCCAGCCGCCGCTGCGCACCTCGCTGCCTGCGCGCGCCATTCAGGCCTCCCGCCTCACTCCGGCAGGCGGAAGCCGGCCACCGACTTGCGCAGCTCCGTCGCCAGCTCGGCGAGGTTGCCGATCGAGGAGGCCACCTCGTTGGTGCCGGCCGAGGTCTGCGTGGTGATCTCCTGGATCACGTTCATGGTGTCGGAGATGTTGGCCGCCGCCGAGGCCTGCTGGCGCACCGAGTCCGAGATGCTCTGGATGAGCTCGGCGATGTGCTTCGACATGTCCTCGATCTCGGTGAGGGCCTCGCCCGCCTCCTCGGCCAGCCTGGCGCCGCTCACCACGTTGGCGGTGGTCTGCTCCATCGAGATCACGGCCTCGTTGGTGTCGGTCTGGATGGCCTTCACCAGCGCCTCGATCTGCTTGGTGGCGTTGGCCGAGCGCTCGGCGAGGCGCTGCACCTCGTCGGCCACCACCGCGAAGCCGCGGCCGGCCTCGCCCGCCATGGCCGCCTGGATGGCGGCGTTGAGGGCGAGGATGTTGGTCTGGTCGGCGATGTCGTTGATGAGCTCGACGATGTCGCCGATCTCCTGCGAGCTCTCGCCGAGGCGCTTGATGCGCTTGGAGGTCTCCTGGATCTGCTCGCGGATGGACTCCATGCCGCTGATCGTGCGGCGCACGGTCTCGGCGCCGCTGTGGGCGACCTCCACCGACTTCTGCGCGGTCTCCGTGGACTCCTGGGCGTTCTTCGACACCTGGTCGATCGAGACCGCCATCTCGTTGATGGCGGCGCTCGCCGCCGTGATCTGCTGCGCCTGGTGGTCCGAGGCCTCGGCCAGGTGCATGGCGGTCGCCTGCGTCTCCTGCGCCGCCGAGGAGACCTGCACCGAGGTCTCGTTGATGGTCGCCACCAGGCTGCGCAGGGCGTCGATGGCGTAGTTGATGGAGTCGGCGATGGCGCCCGTGATGTCCTCGGTCACCGTCGCGTGCACGGTGAGGTCGCCCTCGGCGAGGTTGCTGATCTCGTCGAGCAGGCGCAGGATCGCCTCCTGGTTGCGCTTGTTCTGCTCCTCGGCCGCGCGCTGGCGCCGGCGCGCGTCCTGCAGGAACTCCCAGCCCACCAGGGCCAGCGCCAGGATGGCGAGCACCAGCAGCACGTAGCCGTACCACACCTTGACCGGCCGCGACTCGGCCGCCTCGCTGATGGCGGCGAGCAGCGCGCCGGCGGTCTCGAGGAGGTGATCGCTCTCGGCCGAGATCGTGTTGGCCGCCTCCTGCACCTCGAACAGCTCCGGCGAGCGCTCGAGGATGGCGCCCACGTGGTCGCTCACCGTGGTGAAGAGCATCGAGACCTCGCGCAGCTTGTCGATCACCTCCGGGTCGCGCACGGGCTTGATGTTGAGGGCGGGATCGCCCTTGATCATGCCCTCGAGCACGCGCCCGAAGAGCGCGGCGTCGCGCCCGAAGCGGTCGGCGGCCATGGCCGCGCCCTCGCCACCGGCGATCACCTTGTTGACGTTGTTCTCGATGCGCTGCGTGAGCATGAGCTGGCGGGCGGCGACGTAGATCTGCTCGCGGTCGGCGCCTTTCTCCACCAGCAGCGTCACGACCTCGTCGGAGACCGCCAGCAGCTGCGGCATGAGCTCGTTGATGGTGGAGATGAACTTGCGGATCTCGAGGACGGCGTCCTTGCCCTTGATGACGCCGTTGACGTTGGCGCGGTAGTCGTTCCACTCCTTGCGCATCCTGGCGAGCGCCGGGGTGACGGCCTCGGGCACGGGGGGCAGGCCGCGCTCGGCGTCGCCCTCCTCGAGCACCTTGAGGTTGCGCTCGAAGGCGTCGCGCGCCTGGGCGAGGCGGTCGAAGGCGGGCTCGGTGCCGGTCGCCGCCTGCAGGGCGTACTTGGCGATGTTCTGCGACAGCACGCGCTGCTCGCCGGCGATGCCGATGTACTGGCGGTCGTAGGCGCCGGTGATCGCCACGTAGATGAACACGGCGGCCATCGCCACCACGAGGACGATCGCCAGGCCGCCGAGCCACAGGATCCTGCGGTTGGCTCCGATCTGGGCCAGTACGTGCTTCGGTGTGCTCATCGCTTTAGTCCCCCGTCAGTGGCCGCCCCACGCTCCCCGGGGCCGGCCCGCTCCTCGTGCTCCGCTCGCTCGAGCGCTCCTCCATCCGTATCCGCCGCCCGCCCTCAGCGCGCCGCCTGCAGGAACAGCGGGTTCTCCGCCAGGCGGAACATGCTGAACACGGGCCAGGCCCCTTCCTCGTCGCGGTAGCCGCGGCGCAGGTAGGGCCGCAGCGTCTCGTCCGCCTCCGGCACCTCGGCGAGGCGGTCGGCCTCGTCGAAGTGCCGCAGGCCCATGACCTCGTCCACCAGCAGCCCTGCGGCGAGGCCGCGGTGGCGCACCACCAGCACGCGCGAGCGCCGGTGCGTGGGCGTGTGCTCGCCGTAGAGATAGCCCTTGAGGTCCATCACGGGCAGCAGGTTGCCGCGCACGTTGGCGATGCCGCACACCCAGGGCTTGGTCCCCGGCACGCGCGTGAGCGGCGGGTAGTAGAGGATCTCCGAGACCTCCGCCAGCGGCGCCACCAGCCGGCGCTCGCCGACGCGGAAGGTGATCCCGGGCCAGAGCTCGCGCGCCGCCTCCTGGCGCGGCAGCGGCCGCGCGCGGGCCCGTGCCCGCCGCTCGATCGCCGCCAGCAGCTGCACCGGGTCACGCACCTGGCCGCCCCGCCGCGCGCGTCAGGCCGCCAGCACGGCCTTGATCTTGGCCACGAGGTCCTTCTCCTCCACGGGCTTGGTGATGTAGTCCTTCGCCCCCTGCCGCAGGCCCCAGATGCGGTCGGTCTCCTGGTCCTTGGTGGTGACGATGATGACCGGGATCGCGGCCGTGTCCGGGTCGCGCGTGAGCTGGCGCGTGGCCTGGAAGCCGTTGAGGCCCGGCATGACGATGTCCATGAGGATCAGGTCCGGACGCTCGGCGCGGGCCTTCTCGATGCCTTCCTCGCCGCTCATGGCCTCGATGGTGTCGAAGCCGTTCTTCTGGAGCATGGTCTTGAGGACGTGCACCTCGGTCGGTGAGTCGTCCACGATCAGGATGCGCGCCATGTGCGAGACTCCCTCCACTGTGCCTGCATTGCTTCGCCCGCGCGGCCCGCAGCCGCGCGCGCCGGCCGCGGCCGCGGCGGCGGCCGCCCGGCGCCCCCTCTCACTTGTCGCCGGCCTGGACCTGGCGCCGGATCGCCCCGAGCAGCTCCTCCTTGGTGAAGGGCTTGGTCAGGTACTGCTCCGAGCCGACGATGCGCCCCTTGGCGCGGTCGAACAGCCCGTCCTTGCTCGAGAGCATGATGACGGGCGTGTCCCGGAACATCCGGTTGCGCTTGATGAGCGCGCAGGTCTGGTAGCCGTCCAGCCGCGGCATCATGATGTCGACGAAGATGATGTCGGGCCGGTGCTCGGCGATCTTGGCGAGGGCCTCGAAGCCGTCGGTCGCCGTCACGACCTCGCAGCCCTCCTTCTTCAGCAGGATCTCCGCCGTGCGGCGGATGGTCTTGCTGTCGTCGATGACCATGACCTTGAGGCCGCTGAGCCCCTCGCCCCTGGTCGTCGGCTCCCCCACCGGGTTCTCCTGCGTGGCCATCCTCCCCCGCTCCCGGGCTGAAAAGTTCCGTACCGCCAATGTTTAGCACAATAAATTAAGCGCTTCCATAAAACCGCCCCCGCAAGCCCCGCATCCTCCGTGGATCCGTGTGCCCTCCGCCGCGGGCAGGGACGGCCTGCGCCGCCTCGACGCCTAGGGTACCATTTTATGAGGCGCCGTCCGCCATGCAGCGCATGCCGGCCGCGCTCGTCGGGACTTTGACGCCGCCGACGCGTCCCGCGCCCGGAGCCGCCAACGACATGGCCGTCCACAGCCTGCACACCGTCCCGCACCTGACGACCGCGCTCACCGGCCCGCTGCTCACGCTCGAGTCGCACCTGCTCGCGCGCCAGAGCGCGATCGAGTCCTGGCTGCGACGCCAGTGGCTCGCGACACCGGCTCCGATCTACGCCTCGGTCGACCTGCGCAACGCCGGCTTCAAGCTCGCCCCCGTCGACACCAACCTGTTCCCGGCGGGCTTCAACAACCTCAACCCGGCCTTCCTGCCGCTGTGCGTGCAGGCCATGCAGACCGCGATCGAGCGGCTCTGCCCGACCGCGAGCCGCGTGCTCATCGTCCCCGAGAGCCACACGCGCAACCTCTACTACCTCGAGAGCCTCGCCACGCTGGCCGAGATCGTGACCCAGGCGGGATACGAGGTGCGCATCGGCTCGCTCATCGAGGAGCTCGAGGGGCCGCGCGCCGTCGACCTGCCCTCGGGACGGCGCGTGGTGCTCGAGCCGCTGCGGCGCGAGGGACGGCGCGTGCGCGTCGACGGCTTCGACCCCTGCATGGTGCTGCTCAACAACGACCTCGCCGGCGGGCGGCCGGCCATCCTGGAGGGCATCGAGCAGCCCATCGCGCCGCCGCTGTGGATGGGCTGGGCCGACCGCTCCAAGTTCCGCCACTTCGAGCACTACCACCGCGTGGCGGCCGAGTTCGCGGCGCTGGTGGACATCGACCCGTGGCTGGTCGAGCCGCTCTACCGCAATTGCGGCGAGATCGACTTCCTGCGGCGCGAGGGAGAGGCCTGCCTGGAGCGCAACGTCGCCCAGCTCCTCGAGGCGATCCGCGCCAAGTACGCCGAGCACGGCGTCGACCGCGAGCCCTTCGTGGTGATCAAGGCCGACGCCGGCACCTACGGCATGGCGGTCATGGTGGCGCGCAGCCCCGAGGAGGTGCGCGGCCTCAGCCGCCGCCAGCGCACGCGCATGGCCACCACCAAGGGCGGGCGCGCCGTGCGGCGCGTGCTCCTGCAGGAGGGGGTCTACACCTTCGAGACCTGGGAGGACGGCGCGGTGGCCGAGCCCGTGGTCTACATGATCGACCACTACGTGGTGGGCGGCTTCTACCGCGTGCACACCGAGCGCGGACCGAGCGAGAACCTCAACGCCCCCGGCATGCACTTCCAGCCGCTCGCCTTCGCCCGAAGCTGCAACACCCCTGACGCCCGGCGCGAGCCCGACGCCGAGCCGAACCGCTTCTACGCCTACGGCGTGGTCGCGCGCCTCGCCCTCCTCGCCGCCGCCCGCGAGATGCAGGAGGCGGCGGGAGGGGCGCGATGAGCGCAGGCGGCGAGCGCGGCGCGGCCGGGGCGCGGCCGCGGGCGGCCGGCGGGGGCGGCGCCCCCGTGCGCCTCGGCGTCGTCATGGACCCCATCGGGGGCATCAAGATCGCCAAGGACAGCACCTTCGCCATGCTGCTCGCGGCGCAGGCGCGCGGCTGGGAGCTGCGCTACATGGAGCTCGGCGACCTGTGGCTGGAGGGGGCGCAGGCACGCGCGCGCATGCGCCCCCTCGCCGTGCGCGACGACCCGCACGGCTGGCACGAGCTCGGCGACCCCGAGGAGGCGCCGCTCGCCGCCCTCGACGTCGTGCTCATGCGCAAGGACCCGCCCGTGGACCTCGAGTACCTGCGCGCGACCTGGATCCTGGAGCGCGCCGAGGCCGAGGGGGTGCTCGTCGTCAACGCGGCCCGGGCGCTGCGCAACGTGGACGAGAAGCTGTGGACGGCGTGGTTCGCCGACCTCGCCCCGCCCTTCGTCGTCACGCGCGAGCCGGCGCGCATCGAGGCCTTCCTCGAGCGCGAGGGCGAGATCGTGCTCAAGCCGCTGGGACGCATGGGCGGGCAGGGCGTCTTCTACCTGCGCCGCGACGACCCCAACCGCCCGGTGGTCATCGAGACGGTCACCGCCCACGGCCGGCGCTTCTGCATGGCGCAGCGCTTCGTGCCGGAGATCCGCACCGGCGGCGAGGTTGCCGCGCACCTCGCCGCCGGAGGCCGCGCCGAGGGCGTGGCGCTGGACGCGCGCGAGCGCGCGATCTGCGCGCGCCTCGGGCCCGTGCTGCGGCGCGAGGGGCTGCTCTTCGTCGGCATCGACGTCATCGGCGGCTGGCTCACCGAGATCAA
>WGBS01000149.1 GCA_015494165.1 Gammaproteobacteria bacterium
CCCCGAGCGCGCGCGCGCGCTCGGGGTGGTGGACCGCTGGACGACCGAGCCCGCCGAGGGCGTGGCCGGGGCGGACCTCGTGGTGCTCGCCGTGCCCCTGGGGACGATGCGGGCGCTGATGGAGGCGCTCGCCCCTGGCCTCGGCCCGGAGGCGGTCGTCACGGACGTGGGCAGCGCCAAGCGGGCGGTGGTGGAGGACGCGCGCGCCGCGCTCGGGGACGCCTTCGCGCGCTTCGTGCCGGGCCACCCGGTGGCCGGCACCGAGCGCAGCGGCGTGGAGGCGGCCTTCGCCACGCTCTTCCGCGGCCGCCGTGTGATCCTCACGCCGGTGGCCGAAACCGGCGCGCAGGCGCTCGCGCGCGTGCGCGCGCTGTGGGAGGCGGTGGGCGCCGAGGTGGCGGAGATGGACCCCGCGCGCCACGACCGCATCCTGGCCGCCACCAGCCACCTGCCCCACGTGCTCGCCTACACGCTCGTGGACCTGCTCGCCGGGCTCGACGAGCACGAGGAGGTCTTCGCCAACGCCGCCGGCGGCTTCCGCGACTTCACGCGCATCGCCTCCAGCGATCCCGTCATGTGGCGCGACATCTGCCTCGCCAACCGCGACGCCATCGTCGAGATGCTCGACCGCTACGGCGAGGCGCTCGCGGCGGTGCGCGCTGCGGTGGCGGGCGCCGACGGCGCCGCGCTCGAGCGGCTGTTCGCGCGCGCCAAGGCCGCGCGCGACGCCCACGCCGCGGGCCGGGAGGAGGGCTGATGGACACGGCGCGCCGCGACTGGGTGGTGCGGCCGGGCGGGCGCCTGGCGGGACGTCTGCGGGTGCCCGGCGACAAGTCGGTCTCGCACCGGGCGGTGATGCTCGGTGCGCTGGCCGACGGCGTCACCGAGGTGACGGGCTTCCTCGAGGGCGCCGACTGCCTCGCCACCATGCGCGCCTTCCGCGCCATGGGCGTGGCGATCGAGGGCCCGGAGGGCGGGCGGCTCGTGATCGAGGGCGTCGGCATGGAGGGGCTGCGGCCGCCGCCCGGCCCGCTCGACCTCGGCAACTCCGGCACCTCCATGCGGCTGCTGGCGGGGCTGCTCGCCGGCCAGCCCTTCGACACCGTGCTCACGGGGGACGCCTCGCTGTCGCGGCGGCCCATGCGGCGCGTCACCGAGCCGCTGGCGCGCATGGGCGCGCGCATCGAGACCACGCCCGAAGGGACGGCGCCGCTTCGCATCCACGGCAACCCGCACCTGCGCGGGATCGACTACCGCAGCCCGGTGGCGAGCGCGCAGGTGAAGTCCGCCGTCCTGCTCGCCGGGCTCTACGCCGAGGGGCGCACCTGCGTCACGGAGCCCGCCCCCACCCGCGACCACACCGAGCGCATGCTCGCGGGCTTCGGCTGGCCGGTGGCGCGCGAGCCCGCGCGCCAGCGCGTCTGCCTCGAGGGCGGGCACCGGCTGCGGGCGACGGCTGTGGACGTGCCCGCGGACCTGAGCTCGGCGGCCTTCTTCCTGGTGGGGGCGAGCATCGCGCCCGGCTCGGACGTGGAGCTCGAGCACGTGGGCCTCAACCCCACGCGCACGGGCGTGATCGAGATCCTGCGCCGCATGGGCGCCGACCTCGAGGTCACGCCCGAGGGGGAGGCGGGCGGCGAGCCCGTCGGGCGCATCCGGGTCCGCGCCGCCCGCCTGCATGGCATCGAGATCCCGGCCGGGCTGGTGCCGCTCGCCATCGACGAGTTTCCGGCGCTCTTCGTGGCCGCCGCCTGCGCCGAGGGGCGCACGGTGCTGAGCGGCGCCGAGGAGCTGCGCGTCAAGGAGAGCGACCGCATCCAGGTCATGGCCGAGGGGCTGCGGGCGCTCGGGGTGGCGGCCGAGCCGCGGCCGGACGGCATCGTCATCGAGGGCGTGGGCTCCAAGGGGCGGCTCGGCGGCGGCACGGTCGACAGCCGTGGCGACCACCGCGTGGCCATGGCCTTCGCCATGGCCGCGCTGCGCGCCGAGGGGCCCGTGGTGATCCGCGACTGCGCGAACGTCGCGACCTCCTTCCCGGGCTTCGAGGCCCTCGCGCGCGAGGCGGGCCTGGCGCTGGAGGAGGCCGCGGCGGGAGACGAGGACGGGAGGAGAGGGCATGGCTGAGGCGGGCGGGGCGCCGGTGATCACGGTGGACGGGCCGAGCGGCTCGGGCAAGGGCACGGTGAGCCAGCGCGTGGCGCACGCGCTTGGCTGGCACCTGCTCGACAGCGGGGCCCTCTACCGGGTGCTGGCGCTGGCCGCGCGGCGTGCGGGCGTGGCCCTCGACGACGAGGCGGCGCTCGCGGATCTCGCCGGCCGGCTCGACGTCTCCTTCGAGGAGCGGCCGGGCGAGGAGGGGGTGCGGGTGCGGCTCGACGGCGAGGACGTCACGGCGGAGCTCCGCTCGGAGGCCTGCGGCGAGGGGGCCTCGCGGGTCGCCGCGCTCGCCGCCGTGCGCGAGGCCCTGCTCGAGCGCCAGCGCGCCTTCCGCACGCCTCCGGGGCTGGTCGCCGACGGGCGCGACATGGGCACCGTGGTCTTTCCGGACGCGCCCCTCAAGATCTATCTCACGGCGAGCGCCGACGAGCGCGCGCGGCGGCGCTGGCGCCAGCTCCGCGCCCAGGGCGTGGAGGCCGATCTCGCCGCCCTCTACCGCGAGATCGCCGCACGCGATGCGCGCGACGCCTCGCGCAAGGTCTCGCCGCTGCGCCCGGCCGAGGACGCGGTGCAGATCGACACCACGGGCCTGACCGTGGACGAGGTGGTCGAGCGGGTGCTGGAGCTCGCCGCCGCGCGCGGCCTGGGGGCTGCACGGGCGCGCGAAAAGTCTTAGAATATCGCAGCTTTGTAGGGCGGCCCCGGCGGCGCGACGGCCGGGGCCGGTGGGTTCCACTGACCCGCGGCGGTCCCCGGGGAGCGCCGCGGCTTTTCTTCAGCAGGACGGCCCGCACGGCGGGCCGGGGACGTGACAGACACATGAGCGAGAGCTTCGCAGAGCTTTTCGAACAGAGCATCGCCGAGACCGAGCTGCGGCCCGGCGCCATCATCAAGGCCAAGGTCATCGACATCCGGCCCGACTACGTGGTCGTCAACGCCGGCCTCAAGTCCGAGGGGCTGATCCCCGTGAACCAGTTCCGCAACGAGAAGGGCGAGCTGGAGGTGCAGGTCGGCGACGAGGTGGAGGTGGCGCTGGACGCGGTCGAGGACGGCTTCGGCGAGACGCGGCTCTCGCGCGAGAAGGCCAAGCGCGCCTACGCCTGGAAGCGCCTCGAGGAGGCCTTCGAGAAGGGCGAGCCCGTCAAGGGCCGGCTTGCGGGCAAGGTCAAGGGCGGCTTCACCGTGGATCTGGGCGGCGTGCGCGCCTTCCTGCCGGGCTCGCTGGTGGACGTGCGGCCCGTGCGCGATGTCACCTACCTCGAGGGCAAGGACCTCGAGTTCAAGATCATCAAGCTCGACCGCCGCCGCAACAACGTCGTCGTCTCGCGCCGCGCCGTGGTCGAGCAGGAGTACAGCGCCGAGCGCGAGGCCCTGCTCAAGCGCCTCAGCGAGGGCCAGGTGGTCAAGGGCGTGGTCAAGAACCTCACGGACTACGGCGCCTTCGTCGACCTCGGCGGCATCGACGGGCTGCTCCACATCACGGACATGGCCTGGAAGCGGGTCAAGCACCCCTCCGAGGTCGTCAACGTGGGCGACGAGATCGAGGTCAAGGTCCTCAAGTTCGACCGCGAGCGCAACCGCGTCTCGCTCGGCCTCAAGCAGCTCGGCGAGGACCCGTGGGAGGACATCTCGCGGCGCTATCCGGTGGGCACGCGCCTGTTCGGCAAGGTCACCAACATCGCCGACTACGGCGCCTTCGTCGAGATCGAGGAGGGCGTCGAGGGCCTGGTCCACGTCTCGGAGATGGACTGGACCAACAAGAACGTCAACCCGGCCAAGGTTGTGCAGATCGGCGACGAGGTCGAGGTCATGGTCCTCGACATCGACGAGGAGCGCCGCCGCATCTCGCTCGGCATGAAGCAGTGCCAGCCCAACCCGTGGGAGGAGTTCGCCCAGAACCACAACAAGGGCGACCGCGTGCGCGGCACCATCAAGTCCATCACGGACTTCGGCATCTTCGTCGGCCTCGAGGGCGGCATCGACGGCCTGGTGCACCTGTCCGACATCTCCTGGACCGAGCCCGGCGAGGAGGCCGTGCGCAAATACAAGAAGGGCCAGGAGATCGAGGCGGTGGTGCTCTCGGTCGACCCCGAGCGCGAGCGCGTCTCGCTCGGCATCAAGCAGCTCGACCAGGACCCGCTCTCGGCCTTCGTCGCCGCCCACCCCAAGGGCAGCATCGTCAAGGGCACCGTGAAGTCCGTCGACGCCAAGGGCGCCGTGGTCGACCTCGGCGAGGGCGTCGAGGGCTATCTGCGCGCCTCGGAGCTCGCGCGCGACCGCGTCGAGGACGCGCGCACCGTGCTCAAGGAGGGCGACGAGGTCGAGGCCAAGTTCATCGGCATCGACCGCAAGAACCGCACCGTGAACCTCTCGATCAAGGCCAAGGAGAGCGAGGAGGAGGCGAAGGCGGTGGAGAGCTACAGCCGCGGCCCCAGCGCCGGCGCCCCCACCCTCGGCGACATCCTCAAGGAGCAGATGGCGAACAAGAACGAATGACAACCACCAGGCGCGTCGCCGGCGCCTGAGGGCGCCCGCGGCGCGCGCGCAGGGGACGGAGAAGAATGACGAAGTCGGAGCTGATCGACACCATCGCGCGCAAGCAGAGCCATCTCGCCTACAAGGACGTCGAGCTCGCCGTCAAGATCCTGCTGGAGCAGATGAGCCAGGCGCTCGCCAAGGGCCAGCGCATCGAGATCCGCGGCTTCGGCAGCTTCTCCCTGCACTACCGCCCGCCGCGCATCGGGCGCAACCCCAAGACCGGGGAGTCGGTGGCCCTGCCCGGCAAGTACGTGCCCCACTTCAAGCCCGGCAAGGAGCTGCGCGAGCGCGTCAACGCCGGGCGCCACAACCCCATCCGCCGCGACTGAGCTCCCTCAGTCGGCGGCGCCTTCGCGCAGCCGGAAGGCCATCGTGTAGCGCACCGTCACCGGGGCGCCGAGCCCGGCCGGAGGTGCCGGAAAGGGCGCCGCGCGCCGCACCGCGGCGAGCGCCGCCAGCCGCAGCAGGCGGTGGCCCCCATCGGCCGCCAGGGCCTCCACCGTCCCGTCCGCGCGCACCCTGAAACGCACCCGCACCGAGCCCTCGATGCCGCGCCGGCGCGCGGGCGCCGGGTAGTGCCGCCTCGCACGCACGCGTTGGAGCACGTCCGCCACGTAGCGCCGCCGCAGGGCGCCCGGCGCCGGCCGTGCGGGCGGCGGCGGGGTGGAGGGCGCCAGCGCGGATGCTCCTCGTGGTGCCGATGGCGGCCTCACGTGCGCGGGTGCTGGCGTCGGATCCGGCCGGGGCGAGGGCGCCGGCGGGGAAGCGCGCAGCCGCGATGCCGGGGGTGGGCCCGGCCGCACCGGCCGGGCCCGGCGCGGCGGGCGCCGTTCGGGCCGGGCGCGCATGGGCCCGTGCGCGGAGGCTGGGGGACGGGTGGCCGCCGGCGCTGCGGCACGCCGCGCCCGCACACCGCCCCCCGCCGACCGAAACGGCGCGGGTGGCGGCGCGAGGGCGAGGGCGACGGCGATCGGTGCAGGGGCGGGCGGCGGTGCCGGCCGCTCCTGCGCGACGATGAGCGCCACCCCGAGCACGGTCGCATGCACCAGCGTCGACAGTGCCAGGCCGGCGCGCGAGCAGGCAGTCGTGCTCATCGCTCCGGCTTCGGCCTGGTGACGATGGTCAGGCGCCGGCGCTGGGCCTCGTCGAGCCACTCGAGCACCGCGACGAACCGTCCGAAGGGAACCGCGGCATCGGCCTCCAGGCTCACCGTGGTGGTCGGCGGCAGCCGCCGCAGGCGCGCGGCGGCCTCCTCGGGCGTGCAGGATGCGCCGTCGAACAGCAGCCGCCCGTCGCGCAGGAGCGTCAGCGTGACGGCACGGGCTTCGGGCCGGCCGGGCACGCCGCCCTCCGGGAGGTCGAGGTCCACCCTACCGCGCGGCAGGAAGCTTGCCGTGGCCAGCACGATGGCGAGCAGCACGAGCAGGACGTCGATGAAGGGAATGACGTTGATCCCGTCGAAGCGGCGTGGCCGCACGGCTCAGCCCTCCTCCGACCCCGCACCCTCGCGCCGCCGTGCGAGCAGCACCTCCACCCGCCGCGACAGGCCGTTGTAGGCGAGCACCGCGGGGATGGCGACCACGAGGCCCAGGGCGGTGGCCTGCAGCGCCAGGGCGAGCCCCACCATGACCGTGCGGACGTCGACCCGCTCGCTCGTGCCGAGGTCGTGGAAGGTGACGAGGATGCCGAGCACGGTGCCGAGCAGGCCCACGAAAGGGGCGCTGGCCCCGATGGATGCGATGGCCGTGAGATGGCGCGTGAGCGCGATCTCCAGGGCCTCCCGCGAGGGGAAGGCGCCGGGGTCGACGCGCCTCAGGTAGAGCAGGCGCTCGGTGACGAGCCAGACGAGCACGAAGCTCATCGAGCCCAGGACCACGAGGATGGCGTGGTCGAGGTGCGCCCGCAGCAGGTCCGCCAGCGTGCCCATGGCGCGTCCGCGTGGCTGCGGCCTCAGGCGCCGCCCGTCCAGGCCTGCGCCAGCCGCACGGCCCCGAGGAGGACGAGCAGCGCCGCCGGCACGCGCCGGAGGAGAAGGCCGTGGCGCGCGAGCGCCCGCCCGAGGCGCTCGCGTGCGCCGGCGAGGGCCGGCAGCAGGAGCAGCAGCGGCGAGAGGACCGCGCCGAGGCCGAAGCTCAGGCCGACGACGAGCCCGGTGCGGGTGCTTGCCGCCTGTGCGGCGTGGGCGAGGACGGCGGCGAGCGGGGCGCAGGGCGTGAGGCTGAGCGCGGCGCCGAGCGCGAAGGGGTGCCAGCGCCGCCCGGTACCGCCCGCGCGTCGGGCACGGCAGCCAGGCGGGGCTACGCCGGGTGGTGCACGGTCGTGCCAGAGCCAGAGGCCGGCGAGGACGGCGGCGGCGCCGAGCGCCGCGCGGCCGAGGCCGAGGGCGAGCGTGTCGGCCACCAGGCCGCCCAGCGTGGCGGCGCCGGCGGCGAGCAGCGTGTAGGCGGCCACGCGTCCGGCCGAGAACCACACGAGGTCGGTGCGGACGCGGCCCGCGTGGCCCACGACCCAGAGCCCGGCGTAGGGGAGGCAGGCGACGACGCAGGCGCTCGCGCCCATCGAGACCCCGAGGCCGAAGGCCGCCGCCACGTCCACTGGCCCGGCCGCCACGGGCGCCGTCACGTCCGGGCCTCCCCGGCGGCGCGGCGGCCGCTCCGTTGGCCGCGTGGCGTGCCGTCGGGGCCGCCCGCGCGCAGCCGCCGCCGGTAGTAGGCGCGGGCCGAGCGGAACCAGGCCCATGGCCCCCAGCGCAGGCGGATGACGTCGTCGTCGGGGCAGAACTCGGCGCAGCGCCCGCAGAGCGTGCAGTCCTCCACGAAGGCCGCGCGCCCGTGCCGCGAGGCGATCTCGCCGATGTCCATGGGGCAGGCCCGCACGCAGATGCCGCAGCGGCCACAGCGGTCGTGGGCGCGCTTGTCGAGCCGCATCAGGCCCAGCCGCTGGAAGGCGGCGTTGAGGGCGAGCAGGGGGCAGACGCGGCAGAAGGGCTGGCGCCAGGCGAGCGCGGCCACCAGCACCAGCCCGGTGAGGACGTTGCCGGCCAGCCCGAGGGCGGTCGCCCAGACGCTGTCGTGGCGCAGCGCGAGCTGGGTGGTGTCGCCTGTGAGCAGGCTGCTCACGATGCGCGAGGGACAGACCTGGCAGAAGGGATCGCGGAAGTCGTGCGGCAGCAGCCCGAGGCCGGAGACGAGCGGCAGCCCGAGCACGAGGGTGAGCAGCACCGCCCACTTGACCCAGCGCATGCGGCGGGCGCGTTCGGGCGCGAGACGCTGCAGGGGCGCGCCGAGCCGCCGGCCGAGGCGGTGCAGCCATTCCTGCACCGTGCCGAGCGGGCACACCCAGCCGCAGAAGGCCTTGCCCAGCACGAGGTAGAAGGCGAGGAAGGCGGCGAGGGTGAGGAGCGGGGCGAGCAGCGCGTCGGCGGTGAGCTGAAGGCCCTGCGTCAGGCCTTCGCCGACCCGGTGGTGCATCTGGTGCTGCAGCGGCACCAGCACGCAGTAGGCGCCGTTCTGCCTGTCGTGGGCGCAGGCGAGCGCGGGCAGGGCCCGCGAGAGCTTCTCGGCCGAGTAGTGGCCGACGATCACTGCGCCCCACACGGTGAGCGCGAGCATGAGGCCCTGGACGAAGGTGCGCCAGGCGGTCAGGGTCATCGCTCGGCCCTCCCGCCGCGGCGGCGCAGGGCGAGGATGCCCAGGCCCGCCCCGGCCAGCAGCGCGCCGAGCCCCGCGCCGCCGCTGCGTGTCTCCGTGACGGGCGCGTGCAGGGTGTAGGCGAAGCTCGCGGCGTGGCGCGTGCCGCCCGCATCGGTGGCGCGGGCGACGAGCCGGAAGGGCGCGGCGCGGTGGCGCCCGTGGCGTCCCGGCGCGGCGTGGAGCGGGGCGTGCGCCGGGAAGCGCACGCGCACGCGGCCGGCGGCGTCGCTGCGCCAGCGGCCGAGGAGGCGGCCGCCGATGCAGAGCGCGACGTCCGTCCCCCCGACGGGTCGGCCGTCGAGTGCGACCTTGAAGGGCCATTGCTCGCCCGCGCGGTAGCGGGCGTGCTCGCGGGGCAGGGGATCGGGCAGCAGCGCAAGCCCGGGGCGCGGACGGGCGAGCAGCGTGGTGGGTGCCGGGCCGTGGCCGGAAAAATAGTGCGCTGTCGCCGCCCGCACGCGCGTGCCGTCGGCCGCCGTGCCGGTGACCTCCAGCCAGTGGTAGTTGCCCCGGGTGCCGCGCTCGACCAGCAGGCGCCCATCCGCCAGGTGGACGGCGGGCGGGCGGGGCGGATCCGGCTCGAGAAGGCCGTGGGGGAAGGGAGTGCGCCCCTCGGGCGGCTCGATGCGCGCCTCGAGCCCCTCCCCGGGTCCGCCCGCGAGGCGGTAGGTGGCGCGCGTGCGCTCGCGCCCGGGCAGCCGCTCCAGCCACGGCACGCCCTCGCAGCCGGGATCCGCCGCCGGGCCGCCGGCGCGGGCGGACCAGCCGGCGGCGAGCGATGCGGCGAGCGCGAGCGCCGCCATGATCCGTCGCCGCCTCATCGGCGCGTCTCCCCCAGCTCGTAGCGGTAGGTGAGCATCACCGCGCGCGGCGCGGCCGGGTAGTAGTAGTGCTTCTCGCGCCAGGTGCCCCCGGCCCGGTAGGTGCTCTTCTTGACCTCGACGGCGTAGCGGTCGTCGAAGAGGTTGTCGACCGTCAGGAGCAGGCGGTGTGGCCCGCGCCGGAAGCCGAGCGCGAGCCTCGTCACCCAGCGGTAGCCCTCGTAGGTCTCGGAGTTGGCGTTGTCGATGTGGTAGCTGCCCCAGCTGTCGGACTGGATCCTGGCGTGAAAGCCGGAGGGGTGCTCGTACTCCATGCTCACGGACCACTGGTGACGGGGCACGTAGGGGATGCGCTTGCCGGAGCGGTCGAAGGAGACCCCGCTCATCACCTCGGTGAAGCGCTCGAAGGTGTAGTCGCTCCAGGCGTAGTCGAGGCCGAGCCACCAGCGCCGCGCCAGCCGCAGGCGGCCGCTGAGCTCGAGGCCGAGCTTGCGGGTCTCGCCGGCGTTCTGGAAGGTGGTGTCGCCCCCGGCGTCTAGGACGGCCACGATCTCGTCGGTGGCGCGCATGCGGTAGAGGGCGAGGTCCAGCCGCCAGCCGGACGCGCGCCCCTTGAGGCCGATCTCGGCGTTGCGCACGGTGGCGGGGTCGAGCGCGGCGTTCTTGCGCAGCTCGTTCTCGGAAGGCACCTGGCTCGCCTGCGCGAGCGAGAGGTAGAGGCTGAGGGTGTCGTTCAGGCGGTGGCTCACCCCGAGGCGCGGCGACGCGAGCCAGAAGGCGCGGTCGACGAGGATGACGTCCGGATCCAGCACATAGGTGCCCTTGGCGTAGTCGTAGCGCCAGGTCTGGTCGGTGCGGATGTCGAAGCTCGCGCGGTCCACCCGCACGCCGAGGTCCACCAGCCAGCGCGGCGCGGGCCGCAGGGTCTCCTGCAGGTAGAGGCCCCACAGGAGGATGCGCGCGCGCTGGGTGGACATGAGGTCGCCGGTGCGGTCGGACAGGGTCGCGGTGATGCGGCCCCCGAAGCCCGTGGCCACGTCGGCGTACTTGTACTTGCGCGAGGCGTCGGTGTCGTCGAGCCGCACCGTCACGCCGCCGACGAGCTGCGCGGGCGCGCCGGCGGCACGGTGCTCCCAGGCGAGCTCCAGGTCGGCGCCCAGCACCGTGGTGCCCGGGTTGACGTTGATGGTGCCGGTGACCGGGTGGAAATGCTCCCAGCGGTTGGCGTAGACGCGGGGCTTGAAGGTGAGCCGTCCTTGGCTCCATTCGAGGCGGGAGGTGAGGAACCAGATGCGCGAGTAGCGCCCCTTGTGCTTCCAGGGATCCTGTGTGGCCTCGACGGTGCCGGTGCGGCGGTACTCCTCGAAGAGGGTCTGGTCGAGCGAGCCCGGCAGCTGCAGGTCGGCCTCGGAATAGCTGAGCTCGGTCTCCCAGGTGCCGCCGTCGGCGAGCAGGCGGCCGTGCTTGAGGCCGATCTGCGTGGTGTCGAACTTGTTCCGGTTCCGCCAGGCGTTGCCCAGGACACGGCGCGAGACGCTCAGCGCGAGGGCGTCGGACTCGCCCGCCACCCAGCCGTAGCGCGCGTGCGCCGTGCGCGCGCCGTGGGCGCCGAGGCCGAGGCGCACGCGGTTGGTGGCGTCGAAGACCGAGCGCGAGATGACGTGCACGGTGCCGCCGGCGGCGCCACCGGCGTAGAGGCTGCCGGGGCCGCGCGTGATCTCGATGCGCTCGATGTCCTGGGTGTCGATGAAGTCGAAGCGCGAGAAGCTGTCGGGGTCCGTCATGGGCACGCCGTCGCGCAGCACCATGATCTCGCGCACGCCGTAGTTGGCCTTCTGGCCGGCGCCGCGGATGATGAGGCGCACGTCGTAGCCGCCGTTCTTGGAGTCGATGAGGACGCCGGGCGTGCCCGTGATCGCCTCCTTCACGTTGAGCATCTGGGACTGCTCGATGCGGTTGGCGTCGATGGCGGTGATGGCGGCCGGCACCTCGCGGGTGCGGCGCTCCACGCGCGAGGCGGTGACCGTGATGACGTCGCCCTCGTCCGCGCCCGCGGCGGGTGTCGCGTCGGCGCCGGCCGCGGGGCCGGCCAGCAGGGCCGCCGCCGCGAGCAGGCCGCACGGGCCGAGACGCACGTGGCGGTGCATGCCTTCCCTCCCGGCTGCTTCCACCGGGCCGGCAGACTAGCGGAGCGCTGCGGGCGCCGGAATGCGGCGCGTTGTCGCACGCCGCGCGCGAGGCGCGCGAATATGCCCTGCGCGGCCGACATCCGTGCTCCGGCGGCTCGGGCCGAGCGCTAGAATTTCACGGGGAGCCGGGAGAGGGGCCGTGAACGGAAGCGCTGCAAGCGCCGCGACGTGGCCGGCCTACGTGGCGCTGCTCGAGAGCGGCGAGCTCGACCGCCGCGCGCAGGCCGCGCGCGAGCGGCTGCGCGCCTGCGACCTGTGCCCGCGCTACTGCCGCATCGACCGGCTGCGCACGCACCGGGGCGCGGTCTGCCGCACGGGGGCGCGGGCGCGGGTGCACGGAGCCGGCCCGCACCACGGCGAGGAGCGGCCGCTGCGCGGCTGGAACGGATCCGGCACCATCTTCTTCTCAGGGTGCAACCTGCGCTGCCTCTACTGCCAGAACTGGGAGATCAGCCAGCGGGGCGAGGGCCGCGAGCTGGACGAGGAGGAGCTCGCCTGCCTCATGCTGGACCTGCAGGCCCGGGGCTGCCACAACATCAACCTGGTCTCGCCCAGCCACGTGGTGGCGCAGGTGATCGGCGCCGTGGCGATCGCCGCCCGGCGCGGACTGCGCCTGCCCATCGTCTACAACACCGGAGGCTACGACAGCCCCGAGGCGCTCGCGCTGCTCGACGGCATCGTCGACATCTACATGCCGGACATGAAGTACGGCGACGAGCGCCAGGCGCGCCGGCTGTCACGCGTGCGCGACTACGTGGCCGTCAACCGCGCCGCGGTCCGCGAGATGCACCGCCAGGTGGGCGACCTCGTCATCGGTCCCGACGGTCTCGCGCGCCGCGGCCTGCTGGTGCGGCACCTGGTCCTTCCGGGCGGTGCCGCCGGCACCGAAGCGGTGGCCGCCTTCCTGGCGCAGGAGATCTCGGCCGACACCTATGTCAACGTCATGGACCAGTACCGCCCCTGCTACCGCGCCTGGGACGAGCCGCCCTTCGACCGGCCGCTGACGGAGGCCGAGTACGAGGCGGCGCTGGCGGCGGTGCGGCGCGCGGGACTGTGGCGCCTCGATCCGGAGCGCGCGCACCGGCACTGGCGGCTCGCGCCGGAGGCGGTGCCGTGATCGAGGACTACGGCTTCGGGCACATCCGCATCGGCGGGCGCGAGTACCGGCGCGACGTGATCGTGCGCGCCGACGGCACTGTGCACAGCCCCTGGTGGCGCGCCGAGGGCCACTCGCTCGCGGTCGAGGATCTGGGGCCGCTGCTCGACGAGCCGCCCGGGATCCTGGTCGTCGGCACCGGCTACTTCGGGCGCATGGCGGTGCCGGAGGAGACCCGCGCCGCCCTCGAGGCGCGCGGCATGGACGTGCGCGCGCTGCCCACGCGCGAGGCCGTTGCCGAGTTCAACCGCCTCGCGCGCCGGTCGGCGGCGGTCGCGGCGGCCCTGCACCTCACGTGCTGAGGCCGTGCCGCCGGACGGGACGCCTGGAAGGGAAGGCGGTGCGCGGACGATCAAGGGGGGACGAAGCGTGATGCGAAGGGTGGGAGCCGTTAGGTATCGGAGGCGTGCCGGCCCGGCCCGGGCCATCGGGGCGGCGCTGCTCGTGCTGTGGGCGAGCGTCACGGCGGGTACGGCGGCGGAAGCGGGCGGGCGGCTGCTGGTGGTCGAACGCGGTACGGTGCTGACGGCGCTCGCCGCCGACGGCGAGGCGGTGTGGTTCGCCGTCGTGCCGCCACCGCCGATCCAGGCGAATCCGCAGACGCCGCCGGTGTTCATCCCGGTGCGCGCCGACGGGCACAGCGCCGCAGGATCCGTCGTGCTCGGCCTGTGGACGCCCAAGGGAGTGAAGTGGCTGACCCCGCTTCCCGCGGACCTGGCCCGGGGCGGGCGGCGCGCCTACGCGGTCAGCGACATCCTCCCGGAGGGCGGCAGTGCCTGGGTGACGGGGCCGGTGAACCGCCCCGCGCGGCCCATCGGACGCTACTACTTGGCGCGCGTGGGGCGGCAGGGCCGGGCGCGGATCGTCGAGGAGGACGCGGGGCCCGCGGCGCTCGCGCTCGCGGCGGCGCCCGCGCGGCCCTACGTCGCGCGCAACCCGGAGCCGGGCGCACCGGCCCCGGTGGCGCGGATCGCATGGCCCGGGCGCTGGGCCAAAGCGTTCGCGGTCGCCGGGCCCGGCGCAGCCTTCTCGTGGACGCCCGGCCACGGGCTCGCGTCGGCCCCGGACGGCGTGTGGGGCGTAGCTCACTTCCGGGGCAGGGTCCGCGTGGACGGCACGGAGGTGCGCAGCCCGGCGCTGAAGGGCCTGCCCTTCCATGCCGGTCCAGACGGCGGTCTGCCGCCGGCGGCGCTCGAAGCGCTGCGGCAGATGCTCCAGACGCAGCCCATGCCCGGGCTGACTGCGGCGCTGGTGGTGCGTCTGGACGCCCATGGCAAGCTCCTCTCGCTCACCACGCTCGCGCCCGACGCGCTGCACGTGGGGGTGAGCACCGGCGCGCAGGGCATGGATCCGGCCTGGATCGAGGTCACGCCCCTGCTCGCCACCGATCCCTCGGGGCGCGCCTTCGTCTTCGGCCGCTACCGGCATGCCGTCCGTGCGGGGCGCGCGCGGCTCGTGGCGGACGAAGCGGTCGAGGCCGGGGAGCACTGCTTTCTCGCCTCGTGGGAGGCGGCGGGCGAGCTGCGCTGGCTGCGCGACGTGCCGGGATGCACGGCAGCGCCCATCGGGCTCGTCGCCGAGCCAGGCCGGTTGGTGGCGGTCACGCAGCACCGGGCGCTGGTGCTGGATCCGGAGACGGGTGCCGTGCGCCGGCGCGTCGCGCTGCCGGGGCCCGAGCGCGCGCGCCGTCCCCCCGCGCTGCGCTGGACCGCGGCCGACGTGGCGGGCGGACGCCTCGTCCTGGGCGGCACCTTCCGCGGCGACGCCGAGCTGCTCGGACGGCGGCTGGATCTGCCCCGCACGGGCGCGGTGCTGGCCGTCGTGCCGCTGGACAGCGCTTCGCGCTAGGCAACGTGCGGTACAAGCGGTGCCTGGAAAAGCGCGGACCAGGGCCTGCCCGCGCCACCTGGCCTGGCCCGCACGCGTCACGGGGCGGCGTCCCGCGAGAGCACTGGCAGTGCCTGGGACGCGTCAGCGTGACGGGTCCAGCAGCCGCGAGGTTTCGGGAAAGGCGGCATGGAGCTTCCTGTCCATGGTGATCAGCGGCACCCCGAGCGCGTGCGCCAGGGCGACGAACTCGCAGTCATAAGGCGAGCATCCGCTTTCGGCGCTGAGGCGCAGAACCTCCGGCGAGGGGAGGTCGTATTCGTGCTCGCGAGAAACCTCTTCGGTCTCTCTTTGGATCCGAATCGCCTGGGAGAGGGAGGGCGCCCCTGGCGCACATAGCGGATCAGGACGCTGCGGAGCTCGCTGCGCCAGAGAAGGGGCACCGCCCAGTCGGGGTCCCGGGCGTACAGGTCGGCGGCCAGGGCGATTTACGGAGGCTCCAGGACCAGATAGGCAATGACGTTCGTGTCGGCGACGATCACGGACGCCCCTCATCGAGAGCCTCGTCCAGCGCCTCCGGGGTGATCGCCCCGGGCGGGATCCGGACCCTGACCCGGCGCAGCCGTTCGAGGCGTTCGGCGGGATCGACGCGTTGCGGCATGAGCGCCGCTTCGAGGCAGTGGATGATCTCGCCGTTGATGGAGCGGTGGTGTGCCTTCGCAGCGGCTTTGAGGCGCGCGTAGAGGTCGTCCGGCAGGTTCTTGATGGTGACGGTCGCCATGGCGGGTCTTCTCCCGGTAGCCGGTGTGGAGGGACCCATTATGGAAGCACGATGGATGCCTTCTCAACGTGCAGGAGGCCGGCGGGAGCGTCGCAGCACGGCGCTCGCGCCACTGCCCGTGGATCGCGTGACTGACACGGTCCTCGACCGCGGACACACGGAGGAGGACGCGCGGAAGATCGCACGCCCGCGAGGTTCGTGCGGGACGAGCGAAGCGCGCGACCGGGAGGTGTTGGTGGAGGCGGGGGGAATCGAACCCCCGTCCGCGGAACCTACGCCCTCGGATCTACATGCTTAGCCGCGCCTTTATTTCTGGCCGCCTGGCGACCCGGCGGGCGGGGTTCCAGGCGGCGAGCCCGGATGGGTTCTGACGGATCGGCCCCGGGCAGGCCTCACCGCGAGCTCGTGTGCGTCGACCCCTGAGCGCCCCGAAGGGCTCCGGCCGCACGAGCACGGACCGGTCAGGGGCTGGCCGTCTTACGCGGCCAGAGCGTAAGCGTCGTCGTTGGCAGCTATTTTGCCGTGCGAGGGATTAACGAGGACTCGCGCCTCGGCATGCACCTCGGGTTTCGCGAACCGCGTCGAACCCAGGTCGCCCCCTTCCGGGAGTCACCACAAAGTATAGGGGTGCGCCCCGGCCCTTTCCAGGGCCCCGCGCGGCGGGGCCGGGCGCCTGTTAGACCCGCCGCGCGGGCGGGAGTTTCGCCGGCTGCGGGGCCTCACGCCCCGGATTTCAGCAGCCGCGCCTTCTCGCGCTGCCAGTCGCGCTCCTTGGCGCGGGCGCGCTTGTCGTGAGCCTTGCGCCCGCGGGCGAGGGCGATCTCGACCTTCGCCTTGCCGCGCTTCCAGTATATGGAGAGCGGCACCACGGTGTAGCCGCGGCGCTCCACAGCGCCGGCCAGGCGGGCGATCTCGGCACGGTGCAGCAGGAGCTTTCGGGTGCGCGTCGGGTCGGGCTGGACGTGGGTGGAGGCCGAGGGCAGGGGCGAGATGTGGGCGCCGAACAGCCAGGCCTCGCCGTCCTTGATGAGGACGTAGCTCTCCTTGAGCTGCACGCGCCCGGCGCGCAGGGCCTTGACCTCCCAGCCCTCGAGGGCGATGCCGGCCTCGAGCCGCTCCTCGATGAGGTAGTCGTGGCGGGCCTTGCGGTTGACGGCGATGGTCGCCGGCGGCTGGCCCTTGGTGCCCTTTCCCTTGCCCGGCTGCCTGGCCATCGGCCCATTCTAGCCTGCGGCGCCGGGCGCGGTTGAGCCGGCTGTGGGATTCGCAGACAATGGCCGCGCCTCGCGCGGCGCCGGCGCCGCGGGCGCGGACTGGGACAGCGGCAGGGGGGATCCCGGATGGCGCGCACCTCGATGCACGGGCACTGGTCCTCGCGGCTCGCCTTCATCCTGGCGGCCACGGGCTCGGCGGTCGGCCTCGGCAACGTCTGGAAGTTCCCCTACGTGGCGGGCCAGAACGGCGGCAGCGCCTTCGTGCTGGTCTACGTCGCCTGCGTGCTGCTCATCGGCTGGCCCGTGATGATGGCCGAGGTCATGCTCGGGCGGCGCGGGCGCCACAGCCCCGTCAACACCATGCGCATCCTCGCCGAGGAGGAGCGCGCCCCGCGCGCGTGGACCCTGCTCGGCTGGCTCGGGATCGTCGCCGGCTTCCTGATCCTCTCCTACTACAGCGTCATCGCGGGCTGGACCCTGGCCTACACGGTGCGCGCGGCGGTGGGCGTCTTCGACGGCATCACGCGCGAGGGGGTGGAGCAGGTCTTCGGCGCGCTCGTGGCCGACCCCGAGCGGCTGCTCGCCTGGCACACCATCTTCATGGCCCTGACCATGGTCGTGGTGGCGCGGGGCGTGGAGCACGGCCTGGAGCGTGCCGTGCGCTTCCTGATGCCGGCGCTGTTCCTGCTCCTGCTGCTGCTCGTCGGCTACGCCATGGCGCAGGGCGACTTCGCCCGCGGGGTGGCCTTCCTGTTCAAGCCCGACTTCTCGGCCCTCACGGGGCAGGCGGTGCTCGCGGCCATGGGGCAGGCCTTCTTCAGCCTCAGCCTCGGCATGGGGGCGATCATGATGTACGGCTCCTACCTGCCGCAGCACGCCTCCATCCCGCGCACCACCTTCACCGTGGCGATGTCCGACACGGCCGTGGCGCTGCTCGCGGGGGTCGCCATCTTTCCGATCGTCTTCGGTGAGGGGCTCGCTCCCGACCAGGGCCCGAGCCTCATCTTCAAGACGCTGGCGCTCGCCTTCGGCCACATGCCGGCGGGCGCGCTCTTCGGGAGCCTGTTCTTCCTGCTGCTGGTCTTCGCCGCCTGGACCTCGGCGATCTCGCTGATCGAGCCCGCCGTGGCCTGGCTCATCGAGAACCGCAGGATGCGCCGCGTGGAGGCCGCCGTCTGGGCCGGCACCGTCGCCTGGCTGCTCGGCATCGGCACGATCCTCTCGTTCAACGCCTGGAGCGGCTACACGCTGTGGGGCAAGACCTTCTTCGACCTCCTCGACTACCTGACCTCGAACGTCATGCTGCCGCTCGGTGGGCTCGCCATCGCGCTCTTCGCCGCCTGGGTCATGCGCGAGGCGAGCGTGCGCGAGGAGATCGAGCTCGCCGACGGCAGCTTCCGCCTGTGGTACGCGGTGCTGCGCTACGTCGCGCCCGCGGGCATCGTGCTGATCTTCCTCAACGCCGTCGGCGCCTTCGGCTGAAGGATGCCCACCATCAGCCGCAGCGCCCTCGTCCCCTACACGCCGGCGCAGATGTTCGCGCTGGTGGACGACATCGAGTCCTATCCGGACTTCCTGCCCTGGTGCGCCTCGGCCAAGGTGCACTCGCGCACGGAGGACGAGGTGCGTGCCACCATCGAGATCGCCAAGGGCGCGGTGCGCAGGTCCTTCACCACGCTCAACCGCCTGCAGCGCGACAAGATGATCGAGATGCGCCTGCTCGAGGGCCCCTTCCGTCACCTCGAGGGCTTCTGGCGCTTCGATCCCGTCGACGACCGCGGCTGCCGCGTCTCGCTGGACCTGGATTTCGAGTTCGCGAGCGCGGCGCTCTCGCTGCTGATCGGGCCCGTCTTCCAGCAGATCGCCAACACGCTGGTCGACGCCTTCTGCCGGCGCGCCGAGCAGGTCTATGGGCGAGAGCGCGCCTGAGCGCATCCACGTCGAGGTCGCCTACGCGCGGCCCGACGTGCAGGTGCTGATCCCGGTCGAGCTCGAGGCCGGGGCCACCGTCGAGGAGGCCATCCGCCGCTCGGGCGTGCTGGAGCGCTTTCCCGAGATCGAGCTCGGCGGGCGCAACAAGGTGGGTGTCTGGAACCGGGTGACGGCGCTGGATGCGCCGCTACGCGACGGCGACCGCGTGGAGATCTACCGGCCGCTCGTGGCCGATCCGAAGGAGGTGCGGCGCCAGCGCGCCGCGCGCGGCCGCGCCGGCGGCTGAGGGCGCCTCAGCCTTCCTCGTCCCTGCCCCAGGGCCAGAGCCGGCGGTACCACGGGCGCTTGCGCTTCTCCGGCGCCTTGCCCTCGATGACGTGCTCGACCGAGCGGGGCCCGGCCTCGGCCTCGCCCTCGGGGCGCGGGCGCAGATCGCCCTCGATCCGTGCGAGCCGGTCGTCCTCGAAGAACAGCGCCACCCGGCGCTCCTCCGGCTCGCCGCCATTGCAAGCGCGGCCGGCTGCTCGGTCTACAAGGTCGACGTCACGCAGGGGAATATCCTCACGCCGGACATGGTCGACCGCCTGCGCCCCGGGATGACCCGGCGTCAGGTGCGCGCGGTGATGGGCACGCCCGTGCTGCGCGACCCCTTCCACGCCGACCGCTGGGACTACGTCTACTGGCACCAGCCCGGCGGCGGCGAGCCGGAGGAGCGCCGG
>WGBS01000150.1 GCA_015494165.1 Gammaproteobacteria bacterium
AGGCGCGCTCGAGCGCGAAGGCCGCCGCCACGAACCACTCGCCCGCGGGCCCGCGCACGCTGCGGTAGCCGACCTCGTAGTCCGCGGGCGTGCGCTCGCGCACCGTGCCGCTGCGGTCCACGGTCCACACCCGCCGCACGTGCCGCCAGGTCTCGCCGCCGAAGGCGCCCGCGTTCATGGCGAGCGCCCCGCCCACGGTGCCCGGGATGCCGGCCATGAACTCGAGCCCCGCGAGCCCGCGGCGCGCGCTCGCGCGTGCGAGCCTCGCGCAGGCCGCGCCCGCCTCGGCCCGCATGCCGGTCTCCCCGAGGGGCTCGATGCGCCCGAGGCCGCCGTGCAGCAGGATCGCCGTGCCGCGCAGGCCCCCGTCGCGCACCAGCAGGTTGCTGCCGAGGCCGATCCAGTGCAGCGGCTCCTCCGGCGGCAGCGCGCGCAGGAAAGCGACGAGGTCGTCGAGGTCGGCGGGCTGGTAGACCCGCTCCACGGGCCCGCCCACGCGCCACGACGTCAGCCGCGCGGCGGGCACCGCCTGCCGCAGCCTGCCGCGCAGCGGCGCCGGGCCCTGCGCGCGCGCCGCCGTCACGGCTCCTCCTCCCCGCCCGCCAGCGCGCGCGCGAGCCGGCCGACGTCGCCCGCGCCCATCACGAGCAGCACGTCGCCCTCGCGCACCAGCCCCGGCAGCAGGCGGCGCGCCTCGTCCAGGTCCGCGGCGAAGACGGGGTCGAGCTCGCCGCGGGCGCGGATCGCGCGTGCCAGGCTGCGGCCGTCGGCGCCGGCGATGGGCGCCTCGCCCGCCGGATACACCTCGGTCAGCACCAGGGCGTCGGCCGCCGAGAGCACGCGCACGAAGTCCTCGAAGAGCTCGTGCGTGCGCGTGTAGCGGTGCGGCTGGAAGACCGCCACCATGCGCCGGTCCGGCCACACGGCGCGCGCGGCGGCGAGCGTGGCCTCGATCTCGCGCGGGTGGTGGCCGTAGTCGTCCACCACCGTCACGCGCGCCCCGCCCAGCGCCGCCTCGCCGCGCACCTGGAAGCGGCGGCCGATGCCCTCGAAGCGCGCGAGCGCGCGGGCGATGTCGGCATCGGCGACGCCGAGCTCGCGCGCCACGGCGATCGCCGCGAGCGCGTTGCGCACGTTGTGCACGCCCGGGAGGCTGAGCTCGACCTCGAGCGCCTCGCCGCCCGGCCCGACCGCGGTGAAGCGGCTCGCCATGCCTTCCTGGCGCACGTCCACCGCGCGCAGCTCCGCCTCCGGCGAGAGCCCGTAGGTGAGCACCGGACGCGTCACCTGCGGCAGCACGGCGCGCACGCCTGGATCGTCGGCGCACAACACCGCCAGGCCGTAGAAGGGCAGGTGGTGCAGGAACTCCACGAAGCTCGCGCGCAGGCGCGCCAGATCGCCGCCGTAGGCGCCGAGGTGGTCGGCGTCGATGTTGGTGACGACGGCGATCACGGGCTGGAGATAGAGGAAGGAGGCGTCGGACTCGTCGGCCTCGGCCACCAGGTAGCGGCCCGCCCCGAGGCGCGCGTTGCTGCCGGCGCTGTTGAGGCGCCCGCCGATGACGAAGGTCGGGTCGAGGCCGCCCTCGGCGAGCAGGCTCGCCACCAGGCTCGTGGTCGTGGTCTTGCCGTGGGTGCCGGCGACGGCGATGCCGTAGCGGAAGCGCATGAGCTCGGCCAGCATCTCCGCGCGCGGCACCACCGGGATGCGCAGCCGCCGCGCCTCCGCCACCTCGGGGTTGTCGGGCGCCACCGCGCTCGAGACCACGACCACGTCGGCGCCGGCGACGTGCGCGGGCGCATGCCCGAGGCGCACCTCGGCGCCGAGGGCGCGCAGGCGCCGCGTGACGGCGTTCTCGCGCAGGTCGGAGCCCGTGACCGTGTAGCCGAGGTTGAGCAGCACCTCGGCGATGCCGCCCATGCCGGAGCCGCCGATGCCAACGAGGTGCACGCGCCGCACCCGCCCCATGCCCTCCGCGGCCCAGGGCCCGCGCCCGGCGGCGAGCTGCGCGCGCGCGCTCATCGCGCCGCCTCCAGGCAGGCCTCGGCCACGCGCGCGGCGGCGTCCGGCCGCGCCAGCCGGCGCGCCGCCTGCGCGCGCGCGAGCAGGCCCGCGCGGTCCGCGAGCAGCGCGCGCAGGCGCCCGGCGAGGCGCTCGGGGTCGAGCGGCTCGCGCACGACCTCGGCCGCGCCGGCGCGCTCCAGCCAGCGCGCGTTGGCGCGCTGGTGGTCGTCCACCGCGTGCGGGTAGGGAACGAGCAGCGCCCCGAGGCCCGCGGCGGCGAGCTCGGCCACGGTGAGCGCGCCCGCGCGCGCGACGACGAGGTCCGCCCAGCCGTAGGCCTCGGCCATGTCCTCGACGAAGGCCGTGACCTCGGCCGCGACCCCGGCGTGCGCGTAGGCCGCGCGCACCGCCTCGACCGCGCGCGCCCCGGCCTGGTGGCGCACCTCGGGACGCTCGCCGGGGCCGAGCCGCGCCAGGGCCGCCGGCAGCGCCTCGTTGAGGGCGCGCGCACCCTGGCTGCCCCCCAGCACCAGCAGGCGCGGCGGGCCCGAGCGGGCCGCCCAGCGCGCCTCCGGGGGCGGCAGCGCGGCGATGGCCGCGCGCACCGGGTTCCCCGTGACCTCCACGCGCGGGCCGGGCGGGAAGGCGTCCGGAAAGCCCGCCAGCACGCGGCGCGCGAGCGGCGCGAGCAGGCGGTTCGTGAGGCCCGGGACCGCGTTCTGCTCGTGCACCACGAGCGGCCGGCGCATGAGCCATGCGGCGAG
>WGBS01000151.1 GCA_015494165.1 Gammaproteobacteria bacterium
CGCCTCGGCCGAGCAGGGCGCGTCCACCAGCACGCGGTCGAAGCGGCCCTCGACCCTGCGCCACACGCGTGTGCCGTCGGCGAGGAAGCAGCGCACGCGCCTCTCCGCGCCGTGGCGGGCGAGGTTGGCGCGCATGCGGTGAAAGCGCGCGCGCACCGCTTCCACCGCCGAAACCTTCCCGCTCTCGCCCACGCGCTCGGCGAGGAGCAGGGTCTTGCCGCCCGGCGCGGCGCAGAGGTCCAGCACCGACTCGCCCGGCCGGGGAGCCAGCGCCTCCACGGCGGCGACGCTCGAGGGGTTCTGCACGTAGATCAGGCCCTCGCCGGCCGCACGGCCGTGGGTGAGGCGCCCGCGGTCGGCTGCGGGCACGGTCCACACGCCCTCGAGCCCCGGCACCGGCTCGGGCTCCAGCCCGTCGGCGCGCACGGCGGCCAGCGCCGCCTCCGGCGTGGCGCGCAGGCCGCTCGCGCGGAAGGCCACGCGGGCGGGCGCGGCCTGCGCCGCGAGCGCGCGCGCGGCCTCCTCCGGGCCGAGCAGGCGCGCCAGCCGCTCGGCGAAGCCTTCGGGCCAGCTCCCTTCGGGCGTGACGTGCACGGAGGCAGGGTAGCAGGAGAGAGACGAGGGTCGGGAGGCGGGAGACGAGGGTCGGTGCGCGCTCCGCGCGCAGCCATTTGGTCGGGGCTGGAAGCCCCTCCCACAGGCGGTTTGCAGCTTGCGGTCTGCGGTCTACAGCGGCCTGTATACCGTAACCCGTAACCTGTCACCCGTCTTCCGCGCACCACACAGGCGAAATGGCGTTACCGGGCGGGAGCCAGGCGGGTCGAGACGACGGGCACCGCCGGCAGCGGTCCCGCCTCCGCCGCGGCACGCTCGAGCGTCGCGCGGTCCTCGGGCGGGAGGGTGCGGAGGTCGCCGTCCTCGAACCAGGTGAGCGCCCGCAGGCACTCGGCGGGCGGGAAGGGCTTGCCGAAGAGCGCGCGGGCCGCGGCAAGGCCCGTCTCGAGCGGCACGCCCGCGCGGATCAGCGCCGCGATGTCGCGGTAGTCCTTGGCCTCGGCGCGCTGGAGGATCACCTTCAGCTTGGTTGCGAGAAGATCCACGGGCGAGGCGACGAAGGCCACTTCGTCGTCCGTGAGGTCGGGCTCCCCCACGCGGCCGAAGCCGATGTCCCCGAACAGCGAAAGCTTCACGGGCGCTTGTCCGTCTTGCGGGGGCGGGCAGGTGACCACGAGCGTGTCGGGTGCCTCCTGGAGCGTCTCGCAGTCCTCAAGCAGCGGCAGCGCCGCCCGCAGCCGGCGCCGGTCGAGCGGCGCCTCCACGAAGAAATCGAAATCCACCGAGACGCGGTGGCCGAGGCGCAGGCTCACGGCCGTGCCTCCGTACAGCACGAAGCCGAGCTCGCGCAGCGGCGCGAGCCGGGCCACAACGCGCGCTGGGCGTCCGGGAAGATGTCGAGCCGGGGGTGGAGGCGGCCCGTCATGCCGCCCCGATGCGGCGCGCGGGGAGCGGCGGTGGCGGCTCGCCGGGTGCCACGAGCCCCAGCCGGTAATGCCAGAACGCCCAGCTCCGGGGCCGGAGCCAGCCGGCCTGGGCCCGCACCAGCACCGCGCGCAGGAGCTGGGGGCCGAGCAGGCGCTCCAGCGCGAGGACGTCCTCGTAGGTGCCCACGTCCATCACCTGGGCGACGAGACGCGAAGGCTCGTCGCGCAGGATCTCCTCGGGCGTCTTCCACCACAGATAGGTCCGCGCCCAGCGCCTCGCCGTCTCGGCGACGGCGGGGTCTGCGGTCAGCCGGCTCGCCAGGAGGTGGTCCGGTGCCGAGCGAGGGTTCGGGAGGGGGCTTTTCATGCCGTTTCCAGCGTGGGTCTGTGCGATCCGGCTCTGTCGTCCCGACATGGTAGCGCCTTCGGCGGAGAGGCGGGAGGCAAGAGGCGGGAGGCGGGAGGCGAGGGGTGGAGCGCCCTTCGGGCGCGGCCGTTTGGTCGGGGCTGGAAGCCCCTCCCACAGGCGGTTTGCAGCTTGCGGTCTGCGGTCTACAGCGACCTGTGCACCGTGACCCGTAACCTGTCACCCGTTTGCCGTCTCCCGCAATCTGGGCGAGCGCACCGCGCGCGCCGAGCGCGCCAATGCCATAATGAGCCTATGGGCGCGCAGGTGCGGATCTGGACGGTCGGCCACGGCAACCGCGCGGCGGAGGCGCTGGTGGCGCTGCTGCGCGGGGCCGGGATCCGCACGGTGGTCGACGTGCGCGCGCGGCCCGCCTCGCACCGCCACCCGTGGTTCGCGCGCGAGGCCCTCACGGCACGACTGGGCGACGAGGGCATCGCCTACGTCTGGGAGGGACGCGACCTCGGCGGGCTGCGCAGCCTCTCGGGCTGGTCGCCGCACGAGGCCCTCGCCGAGCCGGGCCTGCGCGCCTACGCCCAGCACATGGGCAGCGAGGCCTTCCGCCAGGCGGCGCTGCGCGTGCTGGCGCTCGCCGAGCGCGCGCCGACGGCGCTGCTGTGCGCCGAGACCGACCCGGCCCGCTGCCACCGCAGCCTGCTGGCCGATCACCTCGTGGCGGTGCTCGGCGTCGAGGTGGTGCACCTCGTCGGGCCGGGGGACGCCCGGCCCCACCGGCTCCATCCGGGCGTGCGGCTGGAGCGCGGGCGGCTGGTCTACGACGGCGGCACCCCGGGGCTACCGGGGCTCGAGCCGGAGGGCTGCCCGGCGTGAGCGGCGCGGCCGCACGCGCGCCGGTGGCCTTCCTGGGCACCGGCCTCATGGGCCGGCCCATGATCCGCAGGCTCGTGCAGGCGGGCCACCCCGTCGTCGCCTGGAACCGCACCGCCAGCAAGGCCGAGCCGCTGCGCGCCCTGGGCGTGCGTGTGGCGGCGACCGCGGCGGACGCCGTCACGCGGGCGCAGGTGGTGATGCTCATGCTGACGGATGCGCCCGCCATCCGCGCCGTCCTGCTCGACGGTCCCGTGCGCGGCCTGCTCGCGGGGCGCACCGTGATCCAGATGGGCACCATCGCGCCGAGCGAGAGCCGCGCGCTGGCGCAGGACGTCACGGACCTCGGCGGCGAGTATCTCGAGGCGCCGGTGCTCGGCAGCATCCCGGAGGCCGAGGCCGGGACGCTGATCGTCATGGCGGGTGCCGCAGAGCCCGCGCTCGCGCGCTGGCGCGGGCTGCTGGCCGCCTTCGGCGAGGTCGTGCACGCGGGCGAGGTGGGGCAGGGCGCCGCCCTCAAGCTCGCCATGAACCAGCTCATCGCCGCCGAGACGGCGGCCTTCGCCCTCAGCCTGGCGCTGGCCGAGCGCGAGGGGGTGGCGGTCGAGACCTTCATGCGCGTGCTGCGCGCCTCGGCCCTCTACGCGCCCACCTTCGACAAGAAGCTCGAGCGCATGCTCGCGCACCGCTACGGCGACCCCAACTTCCCCACGCGCCACCTGCTCAAGGACGTCGAGCTGTTCCTTTCGGAGGCCGAGCGCCTCGGCCTCGACGCCGGGCCGCTCGCGGGCGTGCGCGCGCTGCTGCGCCGCGCCATCGCGCTGGGCCACGCCGACGACGACTACTCGTCGCTGCGCGAGGCGGTCCTCGGCCGCGACGGCTGAGCCGCCGCCTGCCCAGGCGGCTACAGGTCGTGCCATGGATGGACCGCGACGCCCTCGCGGAAGTAGCGCTCGCCGCCGTAGACCAGGGCCGCCGGCGCGTTGTCGTCGCCGAGGAGCCTGCGCCAGAAGCGCAGGCCGCGGAAGAAGTCCGAGGCCACGGTCGCCCCGGACTTGATCTCGATCGCGAGCGGCCCGTGGGGGGTGTCGAGGACGAGGTCGACCTCGTGGCCCTGCCGGTCGCGCCAGTGGTGGAGGGGGCTGGCACGGCCTGCGTGCAGGTAGGCCTTGTGGAGCTCCGAGACGACGAAGGCCGCGAAGACGGCGCCGCGCTCGGCGCGCTGGGCGAGCGCCTCGGGGGTGTCGATGCGCAGCAGGTGGCAGAGCAGGCCCGTGTCCAGGAAGTAGAGGCGCGGCGCTTTGACCAGGCGCTTGCGATGGCCGTGTGGTAGGCGGGCACGCGGATGACCAGATGGCTCGCCTCCAGCACCCCCAGCCAGCGCCGGAGGCCCGCGCTCGAGTGGGCGCAGTAAGTGCTATTTCAAAATCAGATGTTGAACTAGCCTAACGTGCCTCGGCGAGGAGGCGGTCGATCATGCGCTCGGCCTGGCCGCGGTAGCCGCCGCCGAAGAGGTTGAGGTGGTTGAGCACGTGGTAGAGGTTGTAGAGCGTCTTGCGCACCCGGTAGCCCGGGTCCAGCGGCCAGGCCGCGCGGTAGGCCTCGTGGAAGCAGGCCCCGAAGCCGCCGAAGAGCTCGGTCATGGCGAGGTCGGCCTCGCGGTCGCCGTAGTAGACGGCCGGGTCGTAGATGACGGGCTCGCCGTCGGGCAGCGCCGACCAGTTGCCGCCCCAGAGGTCGCCGTGCAGCAGCGAGGGCGCCGGATGGTAGCCCGCGAAGAAGGCGGGCAGCGCCTCGAGCAGGCGCCTGCCGCGCTCGAGCCAGGCGCCTCCGTGGCCGCCGCGCTCGGCGAGCTCGAGCTGGAAGCCCAGGCGGCGCTCGCGCCAGAAGGCCACCCAGTCCTCCATCCAGGCGTTGGGTTGCGGGGTCGAGCCGATGGTGTTGTCGCGCCGCCAGCCGTAGCCCTCCCCGGCGGTGACGGCATGCATGGCGGCGAGGCGCTCGCCGAGGCGCGCCTCGGCCCACGCCCCGCCCCCGCCGAGGGGCAGGTGCTCGAGGACGAGAAAGGCCTGCCCCTCGGCCACGCCCCAGCAGAC
>WGBS01000152.1 GCA_015494165.1 Gammaproteobacteria bacterium
TCTCCGACGCCTGGGCGCAGCCGGCCGGGGCGCCCGCCCAGCCCGACCCCGTCATGACCTTCCTGCCGCTGATCCTGCTGTTCGTGATCTTCTACTTCCTGCTCATCCGGCCGCAGGCCAAGCGCGCCAAGGAGCACAAGAAGCTCGTCGCCGAGCTCAAGCCGGGCGACGAGGTCGTGACCAGCGGGGGCCTTGCGGGGCGGGTCCGTGAGGTGGGCGAGAACTACGTCACCCTCGAGATCGCCGACGGCGTCGAGGTCAAGCTCCAGAAGATGGCCGTCACCGGCCTCCTGCCCAAGGGCAGCCTCAAGTCGCTCTCCTGAGGGCGCCGCGGCGGCCCATGAACCGCTATCCGCTCTGGAAATACCTGCTGCTGCTGGCCGCGCTGGCGGTCGGCGTCGTCTACGCCCTGCCCAACCTCTACGGCGAGGACCCGGCCCTGCAGATCTCGAGCACGCGCGGGCTCGTCGACGAGCGCGTGCGCGCCGAGGTCGAGCGCACCCTCAAGGAGGCGGGGCTGCCCTACACGTCGGTGGCGCTCGAGGGCGAGCGCATCCTGGTGCGCCTGCCCGACACGGAGACGCAGCTTCGCGCGCGCGACCTGCTCGCGCGGCGCCTCGGCGAGCGCTACGTCGTCGCCCTGCATCTCGCGCCGGCCACGCCCGCCTGGCTTCGGGCCATCGGCGCCCTGCCCATGTACCTCGGCCTGGACCTGCGCGGCGGCGTCCATTTCCTCATGGAGGTGGACATGGACGCGGCGGTGCGGCAGGCGCTCGAGCGCTACGTGGACGAGCTGCGCGCGCTGCTGCGCTCGGAGAAGGTGCGCTATCTCACCATCTCCCGCGAGGGCGAGGCCGTGAAGCTGCGCTTCCGCAGCGCCGAGGCGCGCGAGCGCGCCATCCGCCTCATCCGCAAGGAGTTCCCGCGCCTGCTGCTCGAGCCGCAGGAGGGCGAGGGCTACCCGCTCGTCGCGCGCCTGTCGGAGGAGGAGGTGCGCGAGATCCGCAAGCTCGCCCTCGAGCAGAACATCACCACCCTGCGCAACCGCGTCAACGAGCTCGGCGTCGCCGAGCCCGTCATCCAGCAGCAGGGCCAGGACCGCATCGTCGTGCAGCTTCCGGGCGTGCAGGACACCGCGCGCGCCAAGGAGATCCTCGGCGCCACGGCGACGCTCGAGTTCCGCCAGGTGGACGAGGAGCACGACCCGCTCGAGGCCGTGCGCACCGGGCGCGTGCCGCCGGGATCGCGCCTCTACCGCGAGCGCGACGGCAAGCCCATCCTGCTCAAGAAGCGCGTCATCGTCACCGGCGACCACATCATCAACGCCGCCTCGGGCATCGACTCGCGCGACGGCAGCCCCATGGTGTCGATCACGCTCGACAGCGCCGGCGGCAAGATCATGCACCGCTTCACGAAGGAGAACGTGGGGCGGCTGATGGCCGTGGTCTACATCGAGAACAAGGTCGAGACGCGCGTGGTCGACGGCAAGCCCGTGAAGGTGCGCAAGCGCGTGGAGGAGGTCATCAACGTCGCGCGCATCCGCGAGCCCTTCGGCAAGCGCTTCCAGATCACGGGCCTCGACAGCACGCGCGAGGCGCGCAACCTGGCGCTCCTGCTGCGCGCCGGCGCGCTCGCCGCGCCCATCGAGATCGTCGAGGAGCGCACCGTCGGCCCGAGCCTCGGGCGCGAGAACGTCGAGCAGGGCAAGCGCTCGGTGATCGTGGGCTTCGTGCTCGTGCTGGTCTTCATGGCGGTCTACTACCGCGCCTTCGGGCTCATCGCCGACGTCGCCCTGTTCTTCAACCTGGTGCTGATCGTCGCCATCCTCTCCATGCTGCAGGCGACCCTCACCCTGCCGGGCATCGCGGGCATCGTGCTCACGGTGGGCATGGCGGTGGACGCCAACGTCCTCATCTTCGAGCGCATCCGCGAGGAGCTGCGCGCCGGCAACACCCCGCAGGCGAGCATCCAGGCGGGCTACGAGAAGGCCTTCTCCACCATCGCCGACGCCAACGTCACGACCCTCATCGCCGCGGTGGTGCTCTTCAGCCTCGGCACCGGGCCGATCAAGGGCTTCGCCGTGACGCTCTCGATCGGCATCCTCACCTCCATGTTCACGGCCATCATGGGCACGCGCGCGCTCGTCAACCTGATCTTCGGGGGGCGGCGCCTGAAGTCGCTGCCGATCTGAGGGCGGGCCATGCTGAGCATCCTGAGCGGCAGGACGCGGATCGACTTCATGGGGCGGCGCCGACTGGCGCTGGCGCTCTCGGGCGTGCTGCTAGCGGTCTCGCTCGCCTCGCTCGCCGTGCGGGGGCTCCAGTTCGGCATCGACTTCACGGGGGGTGTGCTGGTGGAGGTGGGCTACCCCAAGCCCGTGGAGCTCGCCGCGGTGCGCAAGGCGCTCGCGGCCGAGCCCGCCTTCCGCGACGTCGTGGTCCAGCACTTCGGCACTTCCCGCGACGTCCTCATCCGTCTCGCGCCGCAGGAAGGGCGCAGCAACGCCGAGGTCAGCACGCGCGTGCTCGAGGTGCTGCGGCGCGTGGAGCCAAAGGTGGAGCTGCGGCGGGTGGAGTTCGTGGGGCCGCAGGTGGGGCGGGAGCTCGCCGAGAAGGGCGCGCTGGCGATGCTCTTCGCCCTGATCGGCATCCTGGTTTACGTCACCCTGCGCTTCGAGTGGCGCTTCGCGGTGGGCTCGGTGGCGGCGCTGGTGCACGACGTGCTCATCACGCTCGGCTTCTTCTCGGTCTTCGCCATCGAGTTCGACCTCTCGGTGCTGGCGGCGGTGCTCGCCGTGATCGGCTACTCGCTCAACGACACCATCGTCGTCTACGACCGCATCCGCGAGAACTTCCGGCGCGTGCGCAAGGGCACGCCGGTGGAGGTGGTCAACGCCTCCATCAACCAGACGCTCTCGCGCACCCTCATGACCTCGCTCACCACGCTGCTGGTGCTCGTGGCGCTGCTGGCGCTGGGGGGCGAGATCATCCGCGGCTTCGCCATCGCCCTCATCGTGGGCGTCGTGGTGGGGACCTACTCCTCGATCTACATCGCGAGCGCCGCGGCGCTCGCCCTCGGCGTCAGCCGCAAGGACCTGGTGGCGCCCAAGGCGGAGCGCACCGGCGACGGCGCGCAGCTCTGAGGGGGCGCGGCGCCCGGCGCCTCAGCGCCGGTGGTGGTGCGGCGGCGGGTGCGCCCCCAGGGCGCGGCACAGGGCGGCCGGCGGGCGCTCCTCGCAGCCCTCCTCGGTGGTGCGGACCGTGAGCAGCGCCCAGGCCGCGGCGATGAGCCACAGCGCTGCGCCGAGGGCGAGGGTGCCGAGGCTGAGCCCCGGGGTGCCCGCGGGCCCGCCGAAAAAGGCATAGACCAGCGCCGTGATCCCCGCGAGCCAGAAGACGGCGATGGGGGCGGCGCAGCAGCCCGGGCAGCCGAAGCGGCACACGGCGAGCGGCGGGACGAGCAGGGTGAGCAGGTGCCGTCGCACGGGTTCTCCTCCGGTGGCGCCGGCGCGGCCGGCACCCCCTATCCCTACCACATCGGCGGCCGGCCAGAAAGTGCGCGGGATCAGCCCGCGGCGGCGGCGTCACGGGGCACGTGCGGCGCCACCGTGCGCAGCATGGGCCGGTGCACGCGCGGGGCGGCGGCGAGGATGTGGCCGGTGTCGAGGTAGCGGTCGCCGCCCGTGAGGTCGGTGACGATGCCGCCGGCCTCCTGGACCAGCAGCGCGCCGGCGGCCATGTCCCAGGGCTTCAGGCCCATCTCCCAAAAGCCGTCGAGGCGCCCGCAGGCCACATAGGCGAGGTCGAGCGCCGCCGAGCCCGCGCGCCGGATGCCGGCCGTGTCCTCGAACAGGGCCCGGAACATGGCGAGATAGCGCTCGAGGTGCGGGCCGATGCGCGGCGGGAAGCCGGTGCCCAGCAGCGCCCCCTCCAGCCCGCGCGCCTGGCGCACGCGGATGCGGCGGTCGTTGAGCGTCGCGCCCCGGCCGCGGCTCGCGGCGAAGATCTCCTGGCGTAGGGGGTCGTAGACGACGGCGTGCTCGGGCCGGCCGCGCCACAGCACGCCGATGGAGACGGCGAAGAAAGGGAAGCCGTGCAGGTAGTTGGTCGTGCCGTCGAGGGGGTCGATGACCCACAGGTGCCCGTCGCCCTCGCGGCGCGCGCCCTCCTCGGCGAGGATGCCGTGTCCCGGGTAGGCGCGGCGCACGATGCGCACGATCTCGCGCTCGGCGGCGCGGTCGACCTCGGTGACGAAGTCGTTGCGTGCCTTGCTCGTCACCGGGATCGCGTCCACCCGGTCGAGGTAGCGCACGATGATGTTGCCGGCGGCACGCGCCGCGCGCACCGCGATGTTGACCACGGGGTGCATGGGGGAGCCTCGCCGCGGGGCCTCTCGACGGGCGCCCAAGGATAGCAGAAAGGCGCGGGCGGGGCCTTGCGCCGGCGGCGCGCGGCGGCCGACACTTGCCCGCCCATGGAGGCGCTGTCCCGCATCCGCGTCGTGCTCGTCGAGCCCACGCACCCCGGAAACGTGGGCGCCGCCGCGCGCGCCATGCGGACCATGGGCCTGGAGCGCCTCGTGCTGGTGGCCCCGCGCGACTTCCCGTCGGAGGAGGCGTGGGCGCGGGCCTCCGGCGCCGAGGAGGTGCTCGAGCGCGCGCGTGTGGTCGCCACCCTCGACGAGGCGCTCGCCGGCTGCGGGCTCGCCGTCGGCACCAGCGCGCGCCCGCGCAGCCTCGCATGGCCCGAGCGCGCGCCGCGCGCGGCGGCCGCCGAGGCCGTGGCGGCCGCTGCGGCCGGCACCGAGGTCGCCTTCGTCTTCGGCCGCGAGCGCACGGGCCTGACCAACGCCGAGCTCGACCGCTGCCAGGCGCTGCTCACCATCCCGACGGTGCCGGATTTCCGCTCCCTCAACGTGGCGGCGGCCGTGCAGGTGGTCGCCTATGAGCTGCACTTGGCGGCGAGCGGCGCACCGCCGCCCCGGGCGCCGGCCGAGCCCCCTGCCACCGCGGACGAGCTCGAGGCCTTCTACGGGCACCTCGAGCGGGTGATGGTACGCGTGGGCTTTCTCGACCCCGAGAACCCGCGGCGGCTGATGCGGCGCATGCGGCGGCTGTTCGCGCGCGCGCGTCCCGAGCGCACCGAGCTCAACATCCTGCGCGGGGTCCTCACCGCCGTGGAGCGCTGCTGCGGCGGGCGCGGCCCGGGGCGCTGATCCGCGGCCGGCCGCGGGCCGGGTGTATACTGCCCGCCCGACGGAGGGGCAGCGTCCATGTTCGAGCGCCTGCGCGAGGACATCCAGTGCGTCTTCGAGCGCGACCCGGCCGCGCGCAACGTGCTCGAGGTGCTCACGACCTACCCCGGTGTGCACGCGGTGCAGCTCCACCGCCTGAGCCACTGGCTGTGGAACCACGGGCTGCGCTGGCTCGCGCGCTGGCTCTCCACCGTGGCGCGGTGGCTGACGGGCATCGAGATCCACCCCGCCGCGCGCATCGGCCGGCGCTTCTTCATCGACCACGGCATGGGCGTGGTCATCGGGGAGACGGCCGAGATCGGCGACGACTGCACGCTCTACCACGGCGTGACGCTCGGCGGCACGAGCTGGCGCAAGGGAAA
>WGBS01000153.1 GCA_015494165.1 Gammaproteobacteria bacterium
GAAGGCTCTGAAACAATTGGAAGCCCTGAAAAATCGCGATTTTTCAGGGCTTCCAATTGTTTCAGAGCCTTCCTCACAGGATGTAGCGGCTGAGGTCCTCGTCGGCCGCCAGCCCGGCGAGCTGGCGCTCGACGTAGGCCGCGTCCACCACCACCTTGCGCCCGGCGCGGTCCGGGGCCTCGAAGGAGACCTCCTCCAGCAGGCGCTCCATGACCGTGTGCAGCCGGCGCGCGCCGATGTTCTCGGTGCGCTCGTTCACCTCCCAGGCCACCTCGGCGATGCGCCGGATGCCGTCGTCGGTGAACTCGAGCTCCAGGCCCTCGGTGGCGAGCAGGGCCTGGTACTGCTCGGTGAGCGAGGCGTCGGGCTCGGTGAGGATGCGCACGAAGTCCTCCACGCCGAGGGCGTCGAGCTCGACGCGGATGGGGAGCCGGCCCTGGAGCTCCGGGATCAGATCCGAGGGCTTGGCGAGGTGGAAGGCGCCGGAGGCGATGAAGAGGATGTGGTCGGTGCGCACCATGCCGTAGCGCGTGCTCACCGTGCAGCCCTCGATCAGCGGCAGCAGGTCGCGCTGCACGCCCTCGCGCGAGACGTCGGGCCCGCCGTGGGCGCCGCGCTGGGCGACCTTGTCGATCTCGTCGATGAAGACGATGCCGTTCTGCTCCACCGCCGCGAGGGCGCGGTGCTTGATCTCCTCGTCGTCCACCAGGCGCGCGGCCTCCTCCTCGGTGAGGAGCTTGCGCGCCTCGCGCACGCGCAGCCGCCGCGTGCGCGTGCGCGCCCCGGCCAGGTTCTGGAAGAGCTGCTGGAGCTGGCTCGTCATCTCCTCCATGCCGGGCGGGGCCATGATCTCCACGCCCGGCGGGACGGCGCTCACCTCGATCTCGATCTCGCGCTCGTCGAGCTCGCCCGCGCGCAGCTTCTCGCGCAGGCGCTCGCGCGTGCCCCCGCCGCCGAAGCCCACCCCGCGCGGCCGCGGCAGCAGCGCGTCGAGGATGCGCTCCTCGGCGGCGGCCTCGGCGCGGTGGCGCACGCGCGCGAGCTCGCGCTCACGCATCATCTTGACCGCAGCGTCGGCGAGGTCGCGGATGATGGACTCGACGTCGCGCCCCACGTAGCCGACCTCCGTGAACTTGGTCGCCTCGACCTTGATGAAGGGCGCGCCCGCGAGCCGCGCAAGGCGCCTCGCGATCTCGGTCTTGCCCACCCCGGTGGGCCCGATCATGAGGATGTTCTTGGGCGTGATCTCGGCGCGCAGGCGCTCGTCGAGCTGCATGCGCCGCCAGCGGTTGCGCAGCGCGATGGCGACCGCACGCTTGGCCGCGGCCTGCCCGACGATGTGCTTGTCGAGCTCCTGGACGATCTCGCGCGGGGTCATGGTGGCCGGCGGGACGCCGCCGGCACCGCGCGGCAGCGTTGCCTCAGCCATCGGCGGCGAGCTCCTCGAGCGTGATGCGGTGGTTGGTGTAGACGCACAGGTCGGCGGCGATGGCGAGCGCCTGCTCGACGATGGCGCGCGCATCGAGCGCGGTGTGCTCGAGCAGCGCGCGCGCGGCCGCCTGGGCGTAGGCCCCGCCGGAGCCGATGGCCATCGCCGGGTGCTCGGGCTCGAGCACGTCGCCGTTGCCCGAGACGAGCAGCAGGTCGCGGGCATCGCCCACGAGCAGCAGCGCCTCCAGTCGCCGCAGGGTGCGGTCGGTGCGCCAGTCCTTGGCGAGCTCCACCGCCGCGCGCAGCAGGTGCCCGCGATGGCGCTCGAGCTTGGCCTCGAAGCGCTCGAACAGGGTGAAGGCGTCCGCCGTGGCGCCGGCGAAGCCCGCCAGCACGCGCTCGTGGTAGAGGCGGCGCACCTTGCGCGCGTTGCCCTTGACGATGGTGTTTCCCAGCGAGACCTGCCCGTCGCCGCCCATCACCAGGCGGCCGTCGCGGCGCACCGCCAGCACCGTCGTGCCCGAAAACTGCTGGAAACTCTGATCCATCCGCTCCGCGGATGGATCAGCGCTGAGGCGCTTCGCGACCATTTTTTGATTCCTCACACGTCGTCATGCACCTCCCTGTGCATGGCCTATCCCGCGGCCGTCCCTGGCCGCCGGGGGCGCCCCGAAACTTTATTCAGGGCGCCCCCTCTGTCGGTATGGGTTCCCGGCCCGTGAAAGGGACGATTGTACCCGCTACGCGCCGCCGCGGCCCTCGGCGGCCGGCCTCCAGAGGCTGGACAGCGGCATCGCGACCAGCCGCTCGCCGAAGGCTGCGTGCGCCTCGCCGAGGTGGAGCAGCACGCCGCGCACGAAGGACCCGCCCGCCGCATCGGCGAGCGCCTTCAGCCCCCGCAGATCGCGTGCGTGCACGGTGGCCGCGGCCTTGACCTCGATACCTGCGACGCGGCCGTCCGGCAGCTCCACCACGAGGTCCACCTCGGCGCCGCCCGCGGTGCGGAAGTGGTGCAGCCGTGCCCGCGGCAGCGCCCATCCGCGCTGGCGTCGCAGCTCGCAGGCGACGAAGCCCTCGAGCAGCCGGCCGAGCCGGTCCGAGCGCGCGAGCCCGTCGGCGTCCAGCCCCAGGAGGTGTGCGGCCAGTCCGGTGTCGATGAGGTGCACCTTCGGCGCACGGATGAGGCGCTTGGCGCGGTTCCTCGCCCAGGCCCGCAGGGGACGCACGAGGAAGAGCGCCTGGAGGAGGGAGAGGTAGCGTGCCAGCGTCGTCTGGGCCAGGCCGGCGGAGCGCGCGAGCTCGGCCCGGTTGAGGAGGCCCCCTAGGCGCGCGGCCAGCAGCCTGAGGAGGTGCGGCAGCTCCGCCACGCCCTCGATCCGGGCGAGCTCGCGCACCTCCCGCTGGGTGACCAGCGCGACGTAGGAATCGAACCAGGCCGCCCGGCGCTCGGGATCGGCACGGGCGCACGCCTCGGGGAATCCGCCTTCGACGATGCGCCGGCAGACCTCCTCACGCGGCAGCGGCGGGCCCGGAGCGGGGCCGTGGGGCGCGAAGAGATCCCGCAGGAAGCCCTCGGGCCGTCCCTCCCGCTCCCCCTGCGAGAAGGGCTCGAGGGTGAGGATCTCCATGCGGCCGGTGAGCGTCTGCGCGAGCCCGGGGAGCAGCAGCACGTCGGCCGAGCCCGTGAGGAGGAAGCGCCCGGGACGCCGGTCACGGTCGATCGCCGCACGCAGCGCCGGGAAGAGGCCGGGGGCGCGCTGCACCTCGTCGAGCACCGTCCGGCGCGGCAGGGCGGCGAGGAAGCCCGGCGGATCGTGGGCAGCGGCCGCGAGCTGCGTGGGGTCGTCCAACGTCACGTAGGCGTCCAGGATCCCTTCCGCGACGAGGGCGCGGGCCAGCGTGGTCTTGCCCGTCTGGCGGGCGCCGGCCAGGAACACCGCCGGGGTGTCCCGGAGCGCGGCCTGGACGCGCGGGGCCAGGTGCCTGCGGATGGTGCGATCCGCCACAATGTGGTGGATTATCAACCACGAAGTGGTGGATCCGCAAGGTCAGCGGCGGCGGGCGCGGGGGTGGGCGCGGTCGTAGACCTCGGCCAGGTGCTGGAAGTCGAGGTGGGTGTAGATCTGGGTGGTGGCGATATCGGCGTGCCCGAGCAGCTCCTGCACCGCGCGCAGGTCGCCGCTCGACTCGAGCAGGTGGGTGGCGAAGGCGTGGCGCAGGACGTGGGGGTGGAGGGGCACGCCGAGGCCGGTGCGCCGCGCCCAGTGGGCGACGCGCGCCTCGACCTGGCGGGGGCTGATGCGCGTGCCGCGGCGCGAGACGAAGAGCGCCCGCTCGCCGGGCGCCGCCAGCTCCGGCCGCAGCTCCAGCCAGCGCGCGAGCGCCGCGCCCGCCTTGCCGCCCAGGGGCACGATGCGCTCGCGCCCGCCCTTGCCGCGGCGCACCCGCACCTCGCGCGCGGCGAGGTCGGCATCCCCGAGGTCGAGGCCGACGAGCTCGGCGAGCCGCAGCCCGGCGCCATAGAGGAGCTCGAGCATGGCGCGGTCGCGGGCCTCGAGCGGGGCGCGGTCCGGGATCGCGTCGAGCAGGGCGGCGGCCTGGTCCACGTCGAGGGTGGCCGGCAGCGTGCGCGGGGCCTTCGGCGCGCGCACGCTGCGGGCGGGGTTCTGCGAGGCCTCCCCGCGCTCGACCAGGTCGTCGAGGAAGGTGCGCACCGCCGAGAGCGTGCGCTGGATGGAGCGCGGCGAGCGCCCGCGCCGGCGCTCGGCCGCGACCAGCGCGCGTATGTGGTGGGCGCGCAGCGCCGCCCACGACGCGACCCCCTCGCGCGCGCACAGCGCGAGCAGCCGGCCGAGGTCGCGCCGGTAGGCCGCCACCGTGTGCGGCGAGCAGCGGCGCTCGCCGGCGAGACGCGCGAGAAAGCCCTCGACCGCTTCCGCCAGCGGCCCGGCGCCGCTCACGGGCCGAGGAAGGGCCGCAGCGCGCGGCTCACCAGCGCCCCGAGCTGCGACAGGAACACCGTCCCCATGGCGGGGTGGAAGCGGTGGCGGTCGCGGCTGCCGATGGCGAGCACGCCGTAGTGGCTGTGCTCGCCGAGGTAGACCAGCGCGCCGGAGGCCACGGCGCCGGCTCGCTCGCCGTAGAGCAGGCTCACCTGCTCGGGACGCAGCCGCCCACACACGGGCCGCCTGCCCTTGAGGAAGCCCTCGAAGGCGGCGGCCGTGTCAGGCTCGTCCATGTCGAGCAGGCCCACGAAGCCGTCCTCCACCGAGCCTCCCTCGCCCGGCAGGCGCACCAGGCGCATGACGGCGAGCTCGGCGCCGAAGCTCTCGGCCAGCGCCTCGCGCACCCGCGCCACCACCGCGCCGAAGCCCTCGGCCTCCATCAGCCCGAGGGCGAGGCGGTGCATCTCGGCGCTGAGGCGCTCGTTGTCGCGGGCGGTGTTGACGAGCTCGGTGAGCTTGCGGCTGAGGTGGCGGTTCTGCTCGCGCAGCACCGCCACCTGCCGCTCGATCAGCGAGACCGCCCCGCCGCAGGGGTGCGGCACGCGCAGCAGGGCGAGGAGCCCCACATGGCGCTCGAAGAAGTCGGGGTGACGCCGGAGGTAGTCGGCGACCGCGCGCTCGTCGAGGCCCGCCTCCGACCGCGCCGCTCCGCTGCCCGGGTCCTGCACGCTCATAGCGCGATCCGTCCCTCGTAGACCTCCTCCGCCGGCCCGCGCATGCGCACCGGCTCCCCCTCGCCGCTCCACTTTAGCACAAGGCTGCCGCCGGGAAGGGCCACCTCGACCTCCTCGTCGAGCTCGCCCCACAGGCGCCCGGCGACAACGGCCGCGCACGCCCCGCTCCCGCAGGCGGGCGTCTCGGCGCCGACCCCGCGCTCGTGCACGCGCAGCCGCGCGTGGCGGCGGTCGACCACCTCGAGGAAGCCCACGTTCGCGCCCTCGGGCAGGCGCGGGTGGCGCTCCAGGACGGGCCCCAGCTCGGCCACCGGGGCGCGCGCGACGTCCGCGACGCGCAGCACCAGGTGCGGGTTGCCCATCGAGACGGCCGCCGCCTCCACCGGCCCCCGGGGCGTGTCGAGGGTGTAGCGCGCGGCGCGCCGCGGGGCGTCGAACGGCACCTCGCGCGGCTCCAGGCGCGGCACCCCCATGTCCACGGTCACGGTGCCGTCGGGCTCGACCTCGGCGGTGATGACGCCCCCTGCGGTCTCCAGC
>WGBS01000154.1 GCA_015494165.1 Gammaproteobacteria bacterium
AGCTCAACCTGCGCCAGGGGGTGGTGCGCGTCGTGGGCAAGGGCGGGCGCGAGCGGCTGGTGCCCGTGGGCGAGGAGGCGGCCCACTGGCTCGGGCGCTACCTGCGCGAGGGGCGCCCGGCGCTGCTGCGCGGCCGGCCGAGCGAGCGGCTCTTTCCGACCCGGCGCTCGGAGGCCATGACGCGCCAGGCCTTCTGGCAGCGCATCCGCGCCTATGCCCGCCGTGCCGGCATCGAGCGCAAGGTCTCGCCCCACACCCTGCGCCACGCCTTCGCCACCCATCTGCTGGACCGCGGCGCCGACCTGCGCGCGGTCCAGCTCCTGCTCGGCCACCGTGACTTGTCCACCACTCAAATCTATACTCACGTCGCCCGCGCCCGGCTGGCCGAGCTCCATCGCCGCCACCACCCGCGCGGCTGAACCGGCCGCCCCGTCCCGGCGACCGACGACGAGACGACACGGAGCCCCACGAACCCATGCGCCACATCCGCCTGCTCGCGGCCGCCGCGGCCGCGCTCTCGCTCTCCTGCGCCGCCGCGGCCGCGGCCGGCAAGCAGCCGCTGGCGGCACGGCTCACCGACCGCCTCGGCGCCGCCCCCACCCGCATCGAGCCCTCGCCGGTGCCGGGCTGGCGGCTCGCCGTCTACGGCACGCAGGTCTTCCTGGTGAGCGAGGACGGGCGCTGGCTGGTCAACGGTGCGGTGCTCGCCCTCGACCGCGGGGAGGACATCGTCGAGGCACGCCGGCGGCAGGCGCGGCTCGAGGCGATCGAGGGCTTCGGCGAGCGCAACATGATCGTCTTCCGGGCCAAGGCCCAGCGGCGCGTGCTGACCGTCTTCACGGACGTGGGCTGCCCGTATTGCCGCGCCTTCCACAGGCAGGTCCCGGCGCTCAACGAGGCCGGCATCACCGTGCGCTACGTGCCCTTCGCCCTCGCCCCGCCCGGCAGCCCGCGCCACGAGCGCATGGTGAGCGTGTGGTGCGCGAAGGACCGGCGCGCGGCGCTGACGGCGGCGAAATCCGACCAGCCGGTGCCCGAGCGGCGCTGCGAGAGCCCGGTGGACGCAGGCACGCGCCTCGGCCGCCTCCTCGGCTTCGCGGGCACACCGACGCTGGTGACGGACACGGGCGAGGTGCTGCGCGGGCTGGTGCCCACCGGCCAGCTCCTGCAGATGCTCGCGGGGAAGGCGCCGGCGCGTCCCACGCCGGCCGCGGCGCGCGGGGCGCGCTAGCCCGCGCGGTCACGTCCTCGCCACGCAGGGCGGCAACGGTCCGCCGCGCGCGGCGCAGCGCTGCCGCTCAGTGCAGGAGGGCGAAGAGGCGCTTGCGGTAGCGCTGCACGAGCTCGCCCTCGCCGCCGAGCAGGTCGAAGACGGCGAGCACCGCGCGGCGCGCCGCGCCGTCGCGGTAGCCCGGGTCGCGCCGCAGCAGCTCGAGGAGCAGCTCAAGCGCCCCCTCGTGGTCGCCGGCGACCACCCGCCGGGCCGCCAGCGCGTAGAGCTCGTCGCTGCCCGCGCGGCCCTCGCGCAGCGCCTCCTCGAGCCGCTCGCGCGGCGGGGCCTCGGTGGCGGCGCGCGCGAAGAGCAGGCGCGCGGCGAGGGCCTTGCCCTCGGGGCTCTCGCGCACCTCGCGCGGCAGGGCCGCGAAGGTCTTCTCGGCCTCGTCGAAGCGCCCGGCCGCGGCCAGCGCCGCCGCCAGGTCCAGCCGCAGCGGCGCGTAGTCCGGCTCCTCCTCGAGCGCCTTGCGCAGCAGCGCCACCGCCGTCTCGGGAGCGCCCGCGCGCACCGCGGCGCGCGCCTCCTCGCGCACGCGGTCGGCCGGCCGCTCGATGTAGCGGTCGATCATGGCGCGGATGGTGCTCTCGGGCTGCACGCCCACGAGCTCCTCCACCACCTCGCCGTTGCGGAAGAGCTTCAGCGCCGGGATCCCGCGGATGCCGTAGCGCATCGCGAGCCCCTGCTCGCTGTCGGTGTTGACCTTGGCGAGCACGAAGCGGCCGCGGTATTCCTCGGCGAGGCGGCTGAGCACCGGCATCAGCACCCGGCACGGCCCGCACCACTCGGCCCAGAAGTCCACCAGCACCGGCACCTCGCGCGAGCGCTCGATCACGGCCTCGCCGAAGTTGGCCTCGGTGACGGGATCGACGATGTAGGGCGAAGCGGCCATCCGCAGCTACCTCCGCGTCTCGCGAGACTCCCAGGGAATCCCGGCGCGCCGGCGCGCGGCCGGCGGCCCGAATATTAGCGCAGGCTGATATATACGGATGGCGCCCGCGGCCTTCAAGGGCGCCCGCCGGCGGCGCTCAGCGCTCCAGGTACTGGAGCTTGCCGGGCTTGCCGTTCCACTCGTCGGCGTCCGGCGGGGGGTCCTTCTTCTCGGTGATGACGGGCCAGACCTTGGCGAGCTCGGCGTTGATCTGCAGGAACTGCTCCTGGCCCTCCGGCAGGTCGTCCTCGGGGAAGATGGCCTCGGC
>WGBS01000155.1 GCA_015494165.1 Gammaproteobacteria bacterium
CGCGCAGCACCTCGTCGTCCACGGGCAGGGTGCGCGCGAGCGGGAAGAGGCGCGCGGTGCCGAGCATGAGTGCGGCGTGGCGCACCGTGCCCACCTCGCTGTCGAGGTGCCGGTGCTCGACGGCGTTGGCCGCCCCGATCAGATGCAGCGTGAGCGCGGGATCGCGCTCCACCACCTCGGCGGCCTCGTCGGGGTCGACGTCGGCGAGCCCCTGCGCCTCCATGGCGCGCATGGCCTCGCGCACGAGGCGCCCCACGGCCAGGCGCCCCGTGGCCGCCCGCTGCGCCCAAGCTGCCAGCCCCTCCGCCATCGTCCCTTCCGCGGCCAAGCCCGTCCCCGTGCATGTCGGCCGGCGGCCGCGCCCCTTTAGCGCCCCCGCCCGCCGCTCAAGTTCCGGCGCCGCGCGGCCGATAAGCGGGCGCGAGGCTCGCCGTTCGCGGAGAAGGAAGGGCGCAGGCGTCATGAACCTGATCCTCGGGATCGTCATCGTGCTGGGCTGCATCGCCGGCGGCTACCTGCTGGCCCACGGCAACCTGCTCGCGCTGTGGCAGCCGAACGAGCTCATCATCATCGCGGGGGGCGCCTTCGGCGCCTTCGTCATCGCCAACCCCATGAAGATCGTGCTGCGGGTCATGAAGAGCCTGCCCACGATCATGAAGGGGCCGCGCTACAACAAGGCGGCCTACATGGATCTCCTCTCGCTGCTCTACGACCTCTTCGCCAAGGCCCGCAAGGAAGGCCTGATGGCGATCGAGAACGACGTCGAGGAGCCCGAGAACAGCGAGATCTTCAAGAAGTACCCGCGCATCCTCAAGGACCACCACGCGGTCGAGTTCATCACGGACTACCTGCGGCTGATGGTGGGCGGCAACATGAACCCCTTCGAGCTCGAGAACCTCATGGACGTGGAGATCGAGACCCACCACCAGGAGGCCGAGCTGCCGGCCTCGGCGATCAACAAGGTGGCCGAGGGCCTGCCGGGCTTCGGTATCGTCGCCGCCGTGATGGGCATCACCATCACCATGGCCTCCATCGGCGGCCCCATCGAGGAGATCGGCGCCCACGTCGCCGCCGCCCTCGTGGGCACCTTTCTCGGCATCCTGCTCGCCTACGGCTTCGTCGGGCCCATGGGCCAGGCGCTCGAGCACGTCGTGCGCGAGGAGGGCAAGTTCTTCGAGGTGATCAAGGTCTGCCTGCTCGCGACCGTCAACGGCTACAGCCCGCAGGTGGCGGTCGAGTTCGGCCGCAAGGCCATGTACCCGAGCCTGCGCCCGAGCTTCCGTGAGCTCGAGGAGCACATCAAGCAGAAGAAGGCGGGCTGAGCACGGCGGGCGCCGCCATGGCCGACGACAAGAAGCACACCATCGTCGTCAAGAAGGTCCGCAAGGGCGGCCACGGCCACCACGGCGGCGCCTGGAAGGTGGCGCTCGCCGACTTCGTGACCGCCATGATGGCCTTCTTCCTCCTGATGTGGCTGCTCGAGGCCACCACGGAAGAGCAGCTCGGCGCGATCTCCGAGTACTTCCGCAACCCAAGCGCGGTTGAGGGCACGAGCGCGACGCCCTCCACCAGCCCCAGCGTGCAGGGGCCCGGAGGCGCCAGCGACAGCATGATCCAGCTCGGCGGCACCATGGACGTGCCCAGGGGGCGCGACGGCGAGCCCTGGAAGCAGGCCTCGCCCGAGGAGGTGGAGCGGCTGGCGCGCGAGCTCGAGCGCCGGCGCCTCGAGGAGCTCATGGCCCAGCTCAAGGCGGCGATCGAGCGCAGCCAGGCGCTCAAGCCTTTCAAGGACCAGCTCCTGCTCGACATCACGCCCGAGGGGCTGCGCATCCAGATCGTGGACAAGGAGAACCGGCCGATGTTCGACCTCGGCTCGGCCCAGCTCAAGCCCTACACGGTGCAAATCCTTCACGAGCTCGCGCGCTTCATCAACGAGGTGCCCAACCGCATCAGCATCAGCGGCCACACGGACGCGCGCCCCTACGTCAACCGCGCCGACTACAGCAACTGGGAGCTCTCCACCGACCGTGCCAACGCCGCCCGCCGCGAGCTCGTCGCCGGGGGCATGGACCCGAAGAAGGTGGGCCGCATCGTCGGCTTCGCCTCCACGGTGCTGTTCGACAAGGAGGACCCGTACAACCCCATCAACCGCCGCATCAGCATCATCGTCATGAACAAGGCGACCGAGGAGGCGATGCGCGGGATGGAGTCGGCCCACCCGCCGGCGGCCTCGGAAGCGCCCGCGGGGCAGGAGAAAGCGCAGGCGCCCGCAGCGGGCCGGAACAGGGGCTAGCCCCCGCCGAAGGGGCAGCGCGCGCGCAGCAGCCCGAGACGCGCGAAGGGCCCTTCCGGCCCGGCGCCGATCAGCGGCTCGCGCAGGTAGATGCGCCGCTCCCGCCCGGGCTCCGGCGCGAGCCCGAGCCGCTCGCGCGCGAAAGCGAGCAGGCGCGGCGGTGGGTCAGCCGTGCGGTCGGCGCGCCAGGCGAGCAGGCAGTCCCCGCGCCGACCGCACGGCTGACCCACCGC
>WGBS01000156.1 GCA_015494165.1 Gammaproteobacteria bacterium
GCCCTCGCCCGCGCCGCGGCCCGCCACGGGCGCCTGCTGGTGGTGATCGCGCCGGACGCGGGCACGGCCGAGCGCCTCGGGCGCGCGGTGCGCGCGCTCGCCCCGCCGGGGCTCCCGGTCCTGGACTTCCCGGACTGGGAGACGCTGCCCTACGACCCTTTCCCGCCGCACCCGGACAGCGTCTCGCGCCGGCTGGAGACCCTCTCGCGCCTGCCGCGGGTGCGGGCGGGGGTGCTCGTGGTACCGGCGGCGACGCTCCTGCAGCGCCTCGCCCCGCCGGAGTACGTGGAGGCGCGCACGCTGAGCCTGGCCGTCGGCGAGCGTCTGGACGTGGCCGCCTTCCGGGCGCGCCTGGAGGCGGCCGGCTACCGCGCCGTCCCGGAGGTGGGCGAGCACGGCGAGTACGCGGTGCGCGGCGCGGTGCTCGACCTGTTCCCGGCCGGCGCCCCGCGGCCCTACCGCCTCGACCTCTTCGACGACGAGATCGAGTCGATCCGCACCTTCGATCCCGAGACGCAGCGCTCCCTGGAGCGCGTCGAGGCGGTGCGGCTGTTGCCGGCGCGCGAGTTCCCGCTCGACGAGGAGGCGGTCGCGGCCTTCCGCCGCCGCTTCCGCGAGCGCTTCGAGGGCGATCCGCGCCAGAGCGTGATCTACCGCGACGTCAGCCGCGGGCTGGCGCCGGGCGGCGTCGAGTACTACCTGCCCCTGTTCTTCGAGCGCACCGTGACGCTGTTCGACTACCTGCCGGAAGGGGCGGTCTTCGTCGAGCTCGAGGGCGCCGCGGAGGCCGCCGAGCGCTTCTGGACCGAGCTCGGGGAGCGCTACGAGACGCGCCGGCGCGACCCGGAGCGCCCCGCCCTGGAGCCCGAGTCGCTCTACCTGCCGCCGGAGGAGGCGCGGCGGCAGCGCGCGGCGCACCCGCGCATCGAGGCGCGCCGCGCCGAGTGGCACGCGCCGGGGGCGGCGGACTTCGCCACCGCGGCGCCGCCGGAGCTGCGCCTGCGCGCGCGCGCCAGGGAGCCGGCGGCGGCGCTGCGGCGCTTCCTCGAGACCTTCCGCGGGCGGGTGCTGTTCGCGGCCGAGACCCCGGGGCGGCGCGAGGTGCTGCGGGGCCTGCTCGCCGACCACGGCATCCGCCCCCAGCCCGTGGAGGGCTGGCAGGCCTTCCTGGAGGGCGATGCGCCGCTCGCCCTCGGCGTGGTGGCGGTGGACGAGGGCCTGGTGCTGGAGGAGCCGGCGCTGGCGGTGGTGACCGAGGCGCAGCTCCTCGGCGAGCGCGCGCGCCCGCGCCGGCGCCGCGCCGCGCGCGACCCCGAGGCCGTCGTCCGCGACCTCACGGACCTGCGCCCCGGCGCCCCCGTGGTGCACGTCGACCACGGGGTGGGACGCTACCGCGGCCTCGAGCGCCTCACGCTCGACGGCGTCGAGCAGGAGTTCCTCGTCATCGAGTACGCGGGCGGCGACCGCATCTACGTGCCGGTCGCCTCCCTCCACCTGGTGAGCCGCTACACCGGCGCCGCCGACGAGGCCGCCCCGCTCCACCGCCTCGGCGGCGAGCAGTGGCGGCGCGCGCGCCGGCGCGCGGCGAAGCGCGCGCGCGACGTCGCCGCGGAGCTGCTCGAGATCCACGCCCGGCGCGCCGCCCGCCCCGGGCGCAGCTTCCGCGTCGATCCCGCCACCTACGCCGCCTTCGCCGAGGCCTTCCCCTTCGAGGAGACGCCGGACCAGCAGGCGGCGATCGAGGCGGTGCTCGCCGACCTCGCCGCGCCCCGCCCCATGGACCGCGTGGTCTGCGGCGACGTCGGCTTCGGCAAGACCGAGGTCGCCCTGCGCGCGGCCTTCGTGGTGGCGATGAGCGGCGCCCAGGTGGCGGTGCTGGTGCCCACCACGCTGCTCGCCCAGCAGCACCACCAGAACTTCCTCGACCGCTTCGCCGACTGGCCCGTGCGCGTCGCGGCGCTCTCGCGCCTGCGCTCGCGCAAGGAGCAGGAGGCCGTGCTCGCCGACCTCGCCGCCGGGCGCGTGGACGTCGTCGTCGGCACCCACCGCCTGCTGCAGAAGGGCGTGCGCTTCAAGGACTTGGGGCTGGTCATCATCGACGAGGAGCACCGCTTCGGCGTGCGCCACAAGGAGCGCCTCAAGGCGCTGCGCGCCGAGGTCGACGTCCTCACCCTCACCGCCACGCCCATCCCGCGCACGCTCAACATGGCGCTCGCGGGGCTGCGCGACCTCAGCATCATCGCCACGCCGCCGCCGGGGCGCATGGCCGTCAAGACCCTGGTGTGCGCCTGGGAGCCGGGCCTGATCCGCGAGGCCTGCCTGCGCGAGATCCGCCGCGGCGGCCAGGTCTACTACGTGCACAACGAGGTCGAGAGCATCGAGCGCGCCGCGCGCCGCGTGCGCGAGCTGGTGCCGGAGGCGAGCGTGCGCGTCGCCCACGGCCAGATGCGCGAGCGCGAGCTCGAGCAGGTCATGCTCGACTTCTACCACCAGCGCTTCAACGTGCTGGTGTGCACCACCATCATCGAGAGCGGCATCGACGTGCCGAGCGCCAACACCATGATCATCGAGCGCGCCGACCACTTCGGCCTCGCGCAGCTCCACCAGCTCCGCGGGCGCGTCGGGCGCTCGCACCACCGCGCCTACTGCTACCTGGTGCTGCCGCCGCGCGAGCTCATGACCGCCGACGCGGTCAAGCGCATCGAGGCCATCGAGTCGCTCGACGAGCTCGGCGCCGGCTTCACCCTCGCCACGCACGACCTCGAGATTCGCGGCGCGGGCGAGCTGCTCGGCGAGGCCCAGAGCGGTCACATCCAGGAGGTCGGCTTCGGCCTCTACATGGAGATGCTCGAGCGCGCGGTCGCGGCCCTCAAGGCCGGGCGCCTGCCGCCCGAGGACCTCGCCGCCGAGGGCGGGGTCGAGGTGGACCTCGGCCTCGCCGCCCTCATCCCGGAGGACTATCTCCCGGACGTGGACGCCCGCCTCGTGCTGTACAAGCGCATCGCCGGCGCCGCGGACCGCGCGGCGCTGCGCGAGCTCGAGGCCGAGCTCGTGGACCGCTTCGGCCCCCTGCCCCGCCCGCTGCGCCACCTGCTCGAGCTCACCGCCCTGCGGCGGCGTGCCGAGGCGCTCGGCATCCAGCGCGTCGAGGCCGGCCCGTGCGGCGGCCGTCTGGTCTTCGGCGAGGCGCCCCGCATCGATCCGGCGCGCCTGGTGGCGCTGGTGCAGGGCGAGCCCGGCCGCTACCGCCTCGACGGGCAGCGGGAGCTGCGCTTCGAGGCGGCGCTCGAGGACGAGGAGGCGCGCATCGCGGCGGTGGCGGCGCTCCTGGAGGCGATCGCGCCGGTGCCGGCCGGGGCCGCCCAGCCCGAGGAGGCCGGGGCGTGAGACGGGCGGCGCCGCTCGTCGCGCTGCTCGCGCTGCTCGCCGCGGGCGCCGCCCCCGCCGCGGGACCCGCGCGCCACTGGTACGCGGTCGAGGTGCTGGTCTTCGCCTGGACGGACCCCGCGCAGCGCCTCACGGAGCGCTGGCCCGAGGAGCCCCGGGTGCCGGAGGTGCCCGAGGACGCGGTGGAGCCCGCGGCGCTCGCGCCGGTGCCGGCCGGCCGGCCCGTCGCGTCCCTGCCGGCGGGTGAGGCCCCGCTCCTCGACGAGCCTTGGGCCCGGCTCGAGCGCTCGGGCGCGGTGCGCCCCCTGGTGCGCGCCGCCTGGCGGCAGGCACCGCTGGGGCCGGACGAGGCGGTGCCCGTGCGCATCCACGGCGGCTTGCCCGAAGGGCCCTGGCTGCGGCCGGAGCCGCCGGAGCCGACGCTCTCGGCGGAGGGCGGGGACGCGGCCGCGGACCAGCCGGGCGTCGCGGCGGAGGCCGGACCGTACGTGCCCCCGGAAGCGGTGGACGGCACCGTGCGCGTGACGCTGACCCGCTATCTCCACGTGGCGGTGGACCTCGCCTACCGGGGGGGCCTGCCCGTAGAGGTCACGGATCCCGTCACGGGCGCGAGCATGACCGCAGAGCGGCGACAGGTCTTCCGGCTGCGCCAGCGCCGGCGCGTGCGCCTGGGCGAGGTGCACTACTTCGACCACCCGGCCTTCGGGGTGCTGGTGCGGGTGCGGCGCGTGCCCTGCCCCGAGGGCGCCGAGTGCGCCGGGGCCGACGCCACGGGCGGACGCTGAGCGGGAGCGGAGGCGGAAGCATGGGCACCAGGGCGATCGCCATCATCGGCGGCAGCGGGCTGACCCGCCTCGAGGGGCTGGACATCGTGCGCCGCGAGGTGGTGCAC
>WGBS01000157.1 GCA_015494165.1 Gammaproteobacteria bacterium
GTGGCACCGCCGTGCCGAGCGCCTATGCTGTGGGGCAGGGGCGCCCGCAGCGGGGGCGTCCGCACCGTGCCGACACCGTCCCGACAACGACCAGCAGCCGGAGGATCCCGCGATGACCATTCTGACCCACCCCAAGATGCCGGAGGAGCCCGAGCTTCCGCGTCTCGCCCAGGCGAGCGTATCCCTCGACCGCGAGCTTCAGGCGGCCGTGCTGCGCATGGCGCCGCGGCCGCGTCCCTGCTTCACGCCGGCGCTGCTCGACGACATCGCCCGCTTCCAGGACTGGGCGGCGCGGCTCGCGGCCGAGCCCGCCAGCCCCGTGCGCCACGTCGTGCTGGCTTCGGCCACACCCGGCACCTACAACCTCGGCGGCGACCTGGCGCTGTTCATGCGCCTGATCGGCGCCCGCGACCGGCAGGCCCTCCTCGACTACGCCCTGCGCTGCGTGCGCGCCGCCTACCGCTTCGCCGTGAACCTGGACCGGCCCGTGGTCAGCGTCGCCCTCGTCGAGGGCAACGCGCTCGGCGGCGGCTTCGAGGCGGCGCTCTCGTGCAACGTGATCATCGCCGAGCGCCAGGCGCAGATGGGCTTCCCCGAGGTGCTCTTCAACCTGTTCCCGGGGATGGGTGCCTACACCTTCCTCACGCGCCGGATCGCGCCGGCGCAGGCCGAGCGCCTCATCACGAGCGGTACGCTCCACAGCGCCGAGCGGCTGCACGAGATGGGCGTGGTGGACGTCCTGGCCGAGCCCGGGGAGGGCGAGGCGGCCCTGCGCGAGTTCACGCGCGAGGCGGCACGTCGCGGCAACGCCCTGCGCGCGGTGCAGGAGATGCGCCGGCGCTACCGCCCGGTGCGCTACGACGAGCTGGTCGAGATCACGGAGATGTGGGTGGACATGGCACTCGAGCTCGAGGAGCGCGACCTGCGCGTGATGGAGCGGCTGGTGCGTGCCCAGGACCGGCGGGCCGCGGGCGCCCGCGGCGGGGCCGACGCCGGGCCGGCCGGCGCCAGTTCGGTCGCCTGAGGGACGCTCAGCCGCGCTCCTCCGCCGCGCGGCTGCGCTCGATGAGCAGCGGGCGCGTGCGCTCGTAGAGCACGAGCAGCCCGCGCAGCTCGCGCTCGGCGCCGCCGTTGGCGAGCTGGCTGACGGGCAGCTTGTGGACCCGCGCGCAGGCGCGATGCAGCGCCTCGGCGCCCACGTTGCCGGCGCTGCCCTTGAGGGCGTGCACCCAGTCCTTGAACTCGTGCAGGCGCCCGGCGGTGACCGCCGCCTGCATGCGCGCGATCAGCGTCTGTGCGTCCTTCATGAAGCCGCGCAGCAGGTCCGGGACGAAGGCGGGGTCGTCGGTGAGCTCGGCCAGCTCGCGCAGCTTCTCCTCGTCGAGCAGGCGCTCGCCGCCGCCGGCGCGCTGCGGCTGGAGGACGGTGACGATGCCGCCGCCGTCACCCGGCGCCCGCTCGCCCTCCCCGCGGCCCGCGGCGAGGCGCTCGAGGCAGGAGACGAGCGCGCGCGCCTCCACCGGCTTGGTGAGGTAGGCGTCGGCGCCCGCCTCCTCGCAGGCGGCCACCGCCTCGGGCGTGGCGTTGGCGGTGAGCATGATCACCGGCGCGCGCGGCCCGTCCGGCTCCATGAAGCGGTAGAGCTTGAGCACCTCCAGTCCGCTCACGCCCGGCATCTGCATGTCGAGGATGACGGCGTCCCAGCCGCCCTGCTCGAGGGCGTCGAGCGCCTGCTCCCCGTGCTCGGCCATGTGCACGCGGTGCCCGGCGCGCTCGAGGATGGCGCGGATCACCTTCTGGTTGACGGGGTTGTCCTCGGCGACCAGCACGCGCAGCCCGCGCCGCGTCCCGCCCGCCGCGCGCCGGTCGGCGAGCCGCACCACGCCCTCGTCCTCGAGCGGCTCGCTCTGTAGCGCGTGCAGGGCGTTGAACAGCAGCGGCTTGTCCGGCGGCAGCGGCAGGACCGAGGCGTAGCCCGCGTACAGGTAGCCGCTCGCCTGCTCCCGCCCCGCGCGCGCGAGCAGCACCAGCCCGGTGCCGGCGAGTGCCGGCTCGCGCGCGAGCGTCTCCGGCAGCGCCAGCGGGCGCTCGAGCGCGGCCTCGTCCACGAGGAGCACCTGCGGCGGCTGTTCCGCCAGTGCCGCTGCGGGCCCTCCGGGCGCGGGCTCGATGCAGCGCGCCGCCACCCCCCAGTCGCCGAGCCAGCCGCGCAGGCGCCGGCACAGCGCCTCGTCGGCGGTGTAGACGGCCACGCTGAGGTCGGCGAGCCGCACCGCGCGCCGCTCTCCCTCGGCCGCGTGCTGCTTCTCGAAGGGGATGGTCACGCGGAAGGTGGTGCCGCGCCCCGGCTCGCTCTCGAGGCCGATCTCGCCGCCCATGAGCTCGACGAGCTGCTTGGCGATGGTGGTGCCGAGTCCGGTGCCGCCGTAGCGGCGCGTGGTCGAGGTGTCCGCCTGCACGAAGCGCTCGAAGATGCGCGCCTGCATCTCGCGCGGGATGCCGATGCCGGTGTCGGCGATCTCGAAGCGCACCAGGGCCCGCCGCGCGTCCTCCTCCAGCGGGCGGACGCGGATCTCGACGCGGCCCTTCTCCGTGAACTTGATGGCGTTGCCCACCAGGTTGATGAGGATCTGGCGCAGGTGCAGGGTGTCGCCGCGCAGCAGGAAAGGCGTGCTGGGGTCGATCTGCACGCGGAAGACGAGCCCCTTTTCGCGCGCCTGCGGGGCCAGCATGGCCGCGGTGCTGTTGACGAGCAGGTAGAGGTCGAAGTCGGCGGTCTCGACGGTGAGCCTGCCGGACTCGATCTTGGAGATGTCGAGCACCTTCTCGATCAGGCCGAGCAGCGTCTTGGCCGAGGCGTGGATGGTGCGGGCGAAGTCGCGCTGCTCGGGGCTCAGCGGCGTGTCGAGCATGAGGTCGGCCATGCCGATGATGCCGTTGAGCGGGGTGCGCATCTCGTGGCTCATGTTGGCCAGGAACTGGCTCTTCGCGCGGCTCGCCGCCTCGGCCTGGGCCTTGGCGCGGGTGAGCTTGCGCAGCAGCGAGGAGATGTAGAGCGCGAGCGCGACCAGCCCCACGAGCAGCCCGGTTCCGAGCTTGAGGTTCTCGCGCCAGTAGGGGCTGAGCCATAGCACGGTCAGGAAGCCGCCCGTGGCGACGAGCGTGGCGGCGAGCAGGTAGCGCTGGCCGTAGCGCAGCCCGTAGCCCACGCTGATCCAGATGTAAAGCGCATAGAGCCAGGCGGTGGTCTCGCCGTAGGCGTACATCAGGTAGGAGGTCGTGCCCAGGTCCGCCACCATGGTGAGGACGCGGCGCGCGGGCGAGGCGCCGGGGCGGATCGCAATAGCCGCTAGCACCCCGAGGGAGAACAGGGTGAAGAGCCCGAGGACGACGACGGCGTCGCGCGCGGCGAGGAGGCTGCCGTCGACGAAGTAGCCGTGACCTGCGAGATAGGCGAGGACGACGGCCGTGACCGCCAGGCGCACCAGGGCCTGCTCGTGCTCGGTGTCGGGCCGGTTGCGGAAGCGCGCGAGCAGGGCCGCCACCAGACGGCGGGCCCCGGGACGCGCCCCCGCGGGCCGTCCGGTCTCCTGCTCGCGGCTCATCTCGCTCCCTGCCCTGTCGACGTGGCGCGGCTCCCCGGAGCGCGGCGGCGTCTCCCTGGCCGTGTAGCGGCAGCGGCGGCCGCCCCTTGAGCGGCGGGGCTCGCGGGGGCTCTCCGCAAGCCCCTGACTCTGCTAGTCTAGCCCCCGGCGGCGGGTGCCGCTAGCGCAAGGGGAGCGCACACGATGGGGCAGGCGGAGGACAGGGGGCGCGAAGCGCCGGCACGGGAGCGGCCCGGCGGGCTGCTGCTGAGCGTGCTGGGGGCGCTCTTCGGGGTGCAGAGCCGCGATCGCCTCGAGCGCGACTTCGCCTCGGGCCGCCCGTGGCGCTACGTGGCGGCGGGGCTGGTCGCGACCGCGGTCTTCGTGCTCCTCGTCGTCCTCGTGGTGCGGCTGGTGCTGCGCGCCGCCGGGGTCTGAGCCCGCGCCCGCCGCGGCGGTCCCCGCGACGGCCTAGAGCGAGCGGATGCGCTCGGCCTGGGCCTCCAGGCCCTCGATCGCGCGCTCGAGCTCGGCGGCCTTGCGGCGCTCCTTCTCGACCACGGCCGCGGGGGCCTTCTCGACGAAGCTCGGGTTGGCGAGCTTGGCGCGGGCACGCTCGAGGCCGGCGCGCAGCTTCTCGATCTCCTTCGCCAGCCGGCGCAGCTCGGCCTCCTTGTCGATGAGGCCCGCCATCGGGATGAGAACCTCGACCTCGCCGGCGAGCGCCGTTGCGGCCTCGGGCGCGGGCTCGCCCGGCTCCAGCCAGCGCAGCGACTCCAGGCGTGCCACGGCGCGCACCGCGCGCTCGTGGCGCGCGAGGCGCTCGCGCGCGACGTCGTCGCCGCCGCGCAGGAGCACGGGCAGGGGGCGCGAGGGGGCGATGTCCATCTCGCCGCGGATGCGGCGCACCGCCAGCACCAGGTCCATCACCCAGCGCATCTCGGCCTCGGCCTCGGAGTCGCGCGCGCCCTCGTCGGGCTCCGGGTAGGGGCGGGCGAGGACGCTCTCGTGGCGGATGCCCGCCACCGGAGCGATGCGCTGCCAGATCTCCTCGGTGATGAAGGGCATGATCGGATGCGCGAGGCGCAGCAGGGCCTCGAGCACCTCCGCGAGCGTGCGGCGCACGGCGCGCTGGCGCGCCGGCTCCGCCTGCGGGTCGTTGAGCACGGGCTTGGCGAGCTCGACGTACCAGTCGCAGTACTCGTCCCACACGAAGGCGTAGATCGCCTGGGCGGCGAGGTCGAAGCGGTACTCGGCGAAGCCCTCGTGCACCGCGCGCACCGCCGCGTCCAGGCGCGAGCGGATCCAGCGCTCGGCCGGGCCGGGGTCGAGCGCGCCGCCCTCGTGGCCGAGGTCGTGGCCCTCGGTGTTGAGCAGCACGAAGCGCGCGGCGTTCCACAGCTTGTTGCAGAAGTTGCGGTAGCCCTCGATGCGCTTGAGGTCGAAGTTGATGTTGCGCCCGGGCGTGGCGAGCGAGGCGAAGGTGAAGCGCAGCGCGTCGGTGCCGTAGGCCGGGATGCCCTGCGGGAACTGGCGGCGCGTGGCGGCCTCGATGCGGCGTGCCATCTGCGGCTGCATGAGGCCGCTGGTGCGCTTGGCGACGAGCGACTCGAGGTCGATGCCGTCGATGAGGTCGATGGGGTCGAGGACGTTGCCCTTCGACTTCGACATCTTCTGGCCCTCGGCGTCGCGCACGAGGCCGTGCACGTAGACCTCGCGGAAGGGCACGTCGCCGGCGAAGCGCAGCCCCATCATGATCATGCGCGCGACCCAGAAGAAGATGATGTCGAAGCCCGTCACCAGCACGCTCGTCGGGTAGAAGGTCTGGAGCTCGGGCGTGCGCTCGGGCCAGCCCAGGGTGGAGAAGGGCCACAGCGCCGAGGAGAACCAGGTGTCGAGCACGTCCGGGTCCTGCTCGAGCGGCACGTCGTCCGCGAGGCCCGAGCGCCGGCGCGCGTCCGCCTCGTCGTGGCCGACGTGGATCCCGCCGTCGGGGTCGTACCAAGCCGGGATGCGATGCCCCCACCAGATCTGGCGGCTGATGCACCAGTCCTGGATGTTGCGCATCCACTCGAAATAGGTCTTGGCCCAGCTTTCGGGGATGAAGCGGATGCGGCCTTCCTCCACGGCGCGCACGGCCGGCTCGGCGAGCGGCGCCGTGCGCACGAACCACTGGTCGGTGAGGAAGGGCTCGAGGACGGCGCCGGTGCGGTCGCCGCGCGGCACGGCGTGGCGGTGGCGCTCGACCTTCTCGAGCAGCCCCTCCGCCTCGAGGTCGGCGACGATGCGCCGGCGCGCCTCGAAGCGCTCGAGCCCGCGGTAGGGCTCCGGCACCTGGTCGTTGAGGCGCCCGTCCTCGGTGAGGATGTTGATCATGGGCAGGCCGTGGCGGCGGCCCACCTCGTAGTCGTTGAAGTCGTGGGCGGGCGTGATCTTGACGCAGCCGGTGCCGAAGGTGGGGTCCACGTACGCGTCGGCGATGATCGGGATGCGGCGTCCGGCGAGCGGCAGCAGCACCTCCCTGCCGACGAGGTCGCGGTAGCGCTCGTCCTCGGGATGGACCGCGACCGCGGTGTCGCCGAGCAGGGTCTCGGGGCGGGTGGTGGCCACGATCAGGTGCCCGGAGCCGTCGGCGAGCGGGTAGCGGATGTGCCAGAGGTAGCCATCCTCCTCCTCGGCCACCACCTCCAGGTCCGAGACCGCCGTGCGCAGCACCGGGTCCCAGTTGACGAGGCGTTTGCCGCGGTAGATGAGCCCCTCCTCGTAGAGGCGGATGAAGACCTCGCGCACCGCGCGCGACATGCCCTCGTCGAGGGTGAAGCGCGCGCGGCTCCAGTCGATGGCGCAGCCGAGGCGGCGCATCTGGCGCACGATGGTGTCGCCGGACTCCGCCTTCCACTTCCAGACCTCGGCGACGAAGGCCTCGCGCCCCATGCGGTGGCGGTCCTTTCCCTCCGCCGCGAGCCGGCGCTCCACCACCATCTGCGTGGCGATGCCGGCGTGGTCGGTGCCGCCCTGCCACAGGGTGTTGAAGCCGCGCATGCGGTGGTAGCGGATGAGCGCGTCCATGAGCGTGTCCTGGAAGGCGTGGCCCATGTGCAGGCTGCCCGTGACGTTGGGCGGCGGCAGCATGATGCAGTAGGGCGGGCCCTCGCCCGAGGGGCGGAAGTAGCCGCGCGCCTCCCAGAAGGCGTACCAGCGCCGCTCGATGGCGTGGGGGTCGAAGGCCTTTTCCATCGCTCTCACAGCTCGTGGGTGTGCAGGGGGTAGCCGCGCTCGCGGTACCAGCGGAAGCGCTCGCGCGCGGCGGCGCGGTCCTCCTCGCCGCCGCCGACGATCTCGGCCACGCGCGCGAAGCGGCTGAAGAAGGAGGGCACCGCGGGCGCGAGGTTGACCAGCACGTCCGGGCCCGGCGGCGGCTCGATGCGGCCGATCAGCACCGGCTCCTCGGGCTCGCCCTCGCCGCGCCAGCGCGCGTGCGGCACGAAGCTGCCGGCGCGGAAGGTCCACAGCAGCTCGTCGAGGCGCTCGGCGGCGCCGTCGTCGGACACGTGCAGGTAGACGCGGTGGCCGTGGCGGAAGGCCTTCTCGGCGATGCGGCAGGCCGTGCGCTCGACCGCCTCGGCCGGCGCCTCGCTGCCGAGCACGTAGAAGTCGACCCGCGTCATCGGCGCGCGGCCCCGGCTCGCCGCCGCGCGCGTGCCCGCACGGGGGTCGCCATGCGCCCCCTCAGCCCTCGCGCGCGCGCCCGCGCGCGCCGGTGCGGCGGGCGGCGCGGTCGATCAGGAACTGGCTGAGCAGGGGCACCGGGCGGCCGGTGGCGCCCTTGCGCTCGCCCGTCAGCCAGGCGGTGCCGGCGATGTCGAGGTGCGCCCAGCGCAGCTTGCGCGCGAACCGCGCGAGGAAGCAGGCCGCCGTGATGGTGCCGGCCTCGCGCCCGCCGATGTTGGCCATGTCGGCGAAGTTGCTCTTGAGCTGCTCGTCGTACTCCGGCCACAGGGGCAGCTCCCAGGCGCGGTCGCAGGCGGTGCGGCCGGCGGCGAGGAGCTCGTTGGCGAGCCCCGCGTGGTTGCTGAGCAGGCCGTGGGCATGGCGGCCGAGGGCGATCACGCAGGCCCCGGTGAGCGTGGCGACGTCGATGAGCGCCTCGGGCTGGTAGTGGCGCTCGGCGTAGGTGATGGCGTCGCAGAGGATGAGGCGGCCCTCGGCGTCATTCCCGCCACCGAGAAC
>WGBS01000158.1 GCA_015494165.1 Gammaproteobacteria bacterium
ACGTAGCTCTCGGCGACCGGCTCGCCCTCGTCCATCAGCCAGGTCACGGCCCAGTCGACGGCCTCGTGGCGCCCTTCGAGGCTGCCCGTGAAGGGCGGGTCCGGCAGGCGCTCGCCCTCCCCCAGCGCCTCGGCCAGTACCTCGCCGAGGCGCTGGGGGAGGGCGAGCGCCTGCCGGACCCGCCCTTCACGGGCAGCCTCGAAGGGCGCCACGAGGCCGTCGACTGGGCCGTGACCTGGCTGATGGACGAGGGCGAGCCGGTCGCCGAGAGCTACGTCAACCTGGTGCCGACGCCCCAGGGCGGCACCCACGTCAACGGCCTGCGCCAGGGGCTGACCGAGGCGCTGCGCGAGTTCTGCGAGCTGCGCGGCCTGCTGCCGCGGGGGCTGCGCATCGCGCCGGAGGACGTCTGGGAGGACCTCGCCTACGTGCTCTCGGTCAAGCTCGAGGACCCGCAGTTCACGGGCCAGACCAAGGAGCGGCTCTCCTCGCGCGAGTGCGCCGCCTTCGTCTCGGGCGTGGTGCGGGACGCCTTCGCCGACTGGCTGCACCGCCACGTCGAGAGCGGCGAGCGTATCGCCGCGCGCGCCATCGAGCGCGCCCAGGCGCGCACGCGCGCCGCACGCAAGGTGGCGCGCAAGCGCGTCGCGGGCGGGCCGGCGCTGCCGGGCAAGCTCGCCGACTGCACGGCGCAGGATCCGGCGCGCACCGAGCTCTTCCTGGTCGAGGGCGACTCGGCCGGGGGCTCGGCCAAGCAGGCGCGCGACAAGGAGTTCCAGGCGGTGCTGCCGCTGCGCGGCAAGATCCTCAACACCTGGGAGGTGGAGCCGGCCGAGGTGCTCGCCTCGCAGGAGGTGCACGACATCGTGCAGGCCATCGGCGTCGAGCCCGGCTCGCGCGACCTCTCGGGGCTGCGCTACGGCAGGATCTGCATCCTCGCCGACGCCGACTCCGACGGCGCCCACATCGCCACGCTCCTGTGCGCGCTCTTCCTGCGCCACTTCCGGCCGCTGGTCGCCGCCGGCCACGTGCACGTGGCGATGCCGCCGCTCTACCGCATCGACGTCGGCAAGGAGGTCTACTACGCCCTCGACGACGCCGAGAAGGAGGGCGTGCTCGACCGCATCGCCGCCGAGGGGAAGAAGGGCAAGGTCACGGTGACGCGCTTCAAGGGCCTCGGCGAGATGAACCCCATGCAGCTTCGCGAGACCACCATGGCGCCGGAGACGCGCCGGCTCGTGCAGCTCACCCTCGACGCGCCGGAGGAGGCCGAGGCCCTCATGGACATGCTGCTCGGGCGCCGGCGCGTGGCCGACCGCCGCGCCTGGCTCGAGCGCAAGGGCAACCTCGCGGAGGTCTGACGCCACACCGCAGGCTGCGCACCGTAGAGCGACGATCGTCGACCGCCAGGCGAGATGGCACGCAGACGGAAGAGAGACGGAGAGCACGGGGAGGCGGCGCGCCAGGCGGCCGCGGCCGAGGTCGAGCGCATGCCGCTCGGGGCCTTCGCCGAGAAGGCCTACCTCGACTACTCCATGTACGTCATCCTCGACCGCGCCCTGCCGCACGTGGGCGACGGCCTCAAGCCCGTGCAGCGGCGCATCGTCTACGCCATGTCCGAGCTCGGCCTCGGGCCCGGCGCCAAGCCCAAGAAGTCGGCGCGCACCGTGGGCGACGTGCTCGGCAAGTTCCACCCGCACGGCGACGCCGCCTGCTACGAGGCCATGGTGCTCATGGCCCAGCCCTTCTCCTACCGCTACCCGATCATCGAGGGCCAGGGCAACTGGGGCTCGCCCGACGACCCCAAGTCCTTCGCCGCCATGCGCTACACCGAGGCGCGGCTCGCACCCTACGCCGAGGTGCTGCTCGCCGAGCTCGACCAGGGCACGGTGGACTGGGTGCCGAACTTCGACGGCACCCTGCGCGAGCCGGCGGTGCTGCCGGCGCGCCTGCCGAACGTCCTGCTCAACGGCGCCACCGGCATCGCCGTCGGCATGGCCACCGACATCCCGCCGCACAACCTGCGCGAGGTGGCCGCCGCCTGCGTGCACCTGCTCGAGCACCCGAAGGCGACGGTGGCGGAGCTGTGCGAGCGCATCCTCGGGCCCGACTTCCCCACCGAGGCCGAGATCATCACCCCGCGCGAGGAGATCGTGCGCATCTACGAGACCGGGACGGGCTCCATCCGCATGCGCGCGCGCTACGAGCGCGAGAACGGCGCCGTGGTGGTGACCGCGCTCCCCTACCAGGTCTCGGGGGCGCGCGTGCTCGAGCAGATCGCCGCCCAGATGCAGGCGAAGAAGCTGCCGCTGGTCGCCGATCTGCGCGACGAGTCCGACCACGAGAGCCCGACGCGGCTGGTGATCGTGCCGCGCAGCGCCCGCGTGGACGTGGCCGCGCTCATGGATCATCTCTTCGCCACCACCGACCTCGAGCGCAGCTACCGCGTCAACCTCAACGTCATCGGCCTCGACGGCCGCCCGCGCGTGCGCAACCTGCGCGAGCTGCTCGGCGAGTGGCTCGAGTTCCGCACGCGCACGGTGCGCCGCCGCCTCGAGCACCGCCTGGAGCGGGTGCGCGACCGCCTGCACGTGCTCGAGGGCCTGTTCGCGGTCTACCTCAACCTCGACGAGGTGATCGCCACCATCCGTGCGGCCGACGACCCGGGCCCGGCCCTGATGGAGCGCTTCGGGCTCAGCGAGCGTCAGGCCGAGGCCGTGCTCCAGATGCGCCTGCGCCAGCTCGCGCGCCTGGAGCAGATCAAGCTGGAGGCCGAGCGCGGGGCGCTCGAGCGCGAGCGCGGCGAGCTCGAGCGCACCTTGGCCTCGCCTCGGCGCCTGCGCACGCTCGTCCGCAGGGAGATCGAGGCCGACGCCGAGCGCTACGGCGACGCGCGCCGCTCGCCGCTGGTCGCGCGCGGGCCGGCGAAGGCGCTGGACGAGGCCGCGCTGGTGCCGAGCGAGCCCGTGACGGTGGTGCTCTCGGCGAAGGGCTGGGTGCGGGCCGCCAAGGGTCACGACGTCGATCCCGAGGCCCTGGCCTACCGCTCCGGCGACGCCTTCCTCGCCGCCGCGCGCGGGCGCAGCAACCAGCTCGCCGTCTTCCTCGACTCCACGGGACGGGTCTATGCATTGCCGGCCCATTCGCTGCCGTCCGCGCGCAGCCTCGGCGAGCCCCTCAGCGGCCGCCTCAACCCGCCGGAGGGGGCGCGCTTCGTGGGCGTCATGGCGGGCGAGCCCGACGACCTGTGGCTGCTCGCGAGCAGCGCAGGCTACGCCTTCCTCGCGCGGCTCGGCGACCTGCAGGCGCGCAACCGCTCGGGCAAGGCGGCGCTGAGCGTCCCGCAGGGCGCGCGCGTGCTGCGCCCGGCGCCGGTGCCGGCGGGCGAGGGCACGCTGGTCGCGGCGGCCGCGAGCGACGGGCGGCTGCTGGTCGTGCCCGCCGCGGAGCTGCCGCGGCTCGCGCGCGGGCGCGGCACGCGCCTGCAGGGGATCCCGTCGAAGAAGCTCGCCGCGGGCGAGCTCGAGATGGTGGCGGTGGCGGCGGTGCCGGCGGGCGGCGCCCTGGTGGTGCGCGCCGGCAGGCGCCGCATGACGCTCAAGGCCAAGGACCTGGAGGCCTACCGCGGCGAGCGCGGCCGGCGGGGCACCCTCCTGCCGCGCGGCTGGCGCGGCGTCGAGGCCCTGGAGGCCGCCGCGCCCTGAGCGCTCAGGGCGCGGCCGGCGGCGCCGGGCGCAGGCGCCGCAGGCGCGCCAGCACGCGCTCGGCCCGTTCCACCCAGCGCGCGAGCTCCGTGTCGTCCGGCGCGAGCCGGCGCGCCTCGCGCCAGCGCGCGAGCGCGGCCTCCACGCGCCCTGTGGCGTAGAGCCGCTGCCCCTCGCGCTTGAGCGCGTCCGCCCGCCGCCGCGCCGCCGCCTCCACCTCGCCGGCCAGCGCGCGCACCTCGCGGTCGTCCGGGGCCAGGCCGCGTGCCTCGCGGGCGGCCTCGAGGGCCTCGGCGAGGCGGCCCGCGGCGAGCGCGGTGCGGGCCCGCTCCACGGCGCGCGCGGCGGCCGCCTCGCGGCGCGCGGCGCGCTCGGTCTCCCGCCGGGCGGCCCGCGCGCGCGCCGCGGCCTCCCGCCGGGCCCGCAGGCGCGCGGCGAGCGCCTCGGCCTCCGGGCCCGCGGCCCCGGCGGCGCGGGCGAGGGCGAGGAGGCGGGCGGCGGCCTCGTCCTCGCCGCGCGCCAGGGCCGCGCGCGCGCAGGCGAGCAGCGGGCCGCGCAGGGCCTCGAGCCGGCGGCGCGCCTCGGCGGGGGCCGCCTGCGCCTCGAGCTCGTCGGCGAGGAGCGCCGCGCGGCGCTCGAGCAGGGGAAGGCGCGCGGCGAGGGCCGCCGCCTCCTGCTCGCGCAGGCGGCAGTCGAGGACGGCGAGCGCCGCGCGCCGGGCCTTCTCTAGGCGCGCGCGCAGCGCCTTCAGGCGCGGGTCGCCCGGGAGCTCGCGCTCGGCCGTCTCGAGGGCGGCGAGCGCCTCGCGCCAGCGCCCGCGCGTCTCCGCCGCCCGGACCGCGGCGGCCGCCCGTGCCCGCAGGCGCGCGGCGGCGGCCGCCCGCGCCCGCTCCAGGGCAGCGAGCGCCGGATCCTCCGGCCGCACGGCCCGAAGGCGCGCCAGCAGGGCGTCGGCCTCGCGCAGCCGGCCGGCCTCGATCGCGGCCTCGACGGCGGCGGGCGCGGGAGGCGGCGGGCGGCCCAGGCCGGCGCAGCCGCCGAGCGCCAGGACGAGGGCGAGCGCCGCAGCGGCGGTGCGCATCATTCGGCTTCCGGGGGAAGGGCGCGCCGGGCCTCCGCGAGCAGCGCCTCGCCCTCCGGCCGCAGCCCCGTGACGGTGTAGGTCGCGACCGGCCGGCGCTTGCCGCGCACCCGGATGGGCCGGCCGCGGATCGCGTGCACGCGCGCGCGCACGCCCGGCTCGGACCAGGTCTCCTCGGAGAGGACGATGGCGCCGGGCTCGCCGACGCCGCTCAGGCGGGCGGCGAGGTTCACGGTGTCGCCGACCACGGTGTACTCCATGCGCTCGCGCGAGCCCAGGGTGCCGGCGAGCATGGGGCCGGTGTTGACCGCCACACGGAAGCGCACGGTGGGCTCGCCGCGCGCCGCGCGCGCGCGGCTGCGCGCCTCCACCAGCCGCAGGAAGAGCACGCCCGCGGCGACGGCGTGGAAGGCGTGGTCGGGGTCCGGCTCCGGCACGCCGAAGACCACCATGGCGCAGTCGCCGATGAACTTGTCCACGGTGCCGCCGAAGGCCGCCGCCGCGCGCGGCGCCAGCGCCAGGTACTCGTTCAGGAGCGCGGCCACGGACTCCGGCGGCAGCGCCTCCGCCAGCCCGGTGAAATCGACGATGTCGGCGAAGAGCACGCTCGCCACGACGCGGCGACCGCCGAGCTCCACACGGTCCACACGCCCGAGGATCTCGCGCGCCACCGAGGGCGCGACGAAGCGCGAGAAGACCTCCTCGACCTGCCGCTTGCGGATCAGCCCGTCCGCCATCTCGTTGAAGGCGGCCATCAGCGAGCCGAGCTCGTCGTTGCGCCGCTCCGGCAGGCGCTCGGGGCGCCGGCCCTCGCCGAGGGCGCGGCTCGCGTCGAGCAGCCTCAGGATGGGCGCGGAAAGCCTGCGGCCGGCGACCAGCGAGGCGGCGAGCGCCAGCGCGAGCACGATGGCGACGGCGGCGAGCACGGTGCGCACGGCGTCGCCCACCGCCCGCTCCAGGGGCGCGCGGCTCAGCGTGACGACGGCATGGCCGGCGAGGAGGTCGCGGTGGCGCACGGGGGCGACGAACACGGTGGTCGCATCACCCGCCGGCGTGCGCCAGCGAAAGCTCGGCGGTGCGGCGGCGGGCGCCGGGGCCGGGGCGCCGCCGGCGAGGAAGGGATCCTCGCCGCGGCCGGCGAGGCGGCGCCCGTCGGGACCGTAGATCGCGGCGCCGAGCACGGGCGGCCGCGCGCCGCTGCCGGCGGCGAGCACCTCCAGGGCGAGCACGTCGCCGGCGAGCAGCGGCTCGCGCGCGGCGAGCGCGAGCTGGGCGGCGAGGGCCCCGCCCAGCCGGGCGGTCTGTGCCTCCAGCACGCGCTGCTGGCCCTGGACCACCACGGCGGCCAGCAGCGCCATGGCGGCCGAGGTCACGGCCGCCACCACGGCGGCCATGCGCAGCGCCACCGGCACCCGCCAGGACGCCGCCCGCGCGCGCAGGCGCCGCAGCGGCCCCGGAGCGGCGGGGCGGTCGGAGGCGGGCGCTGCGGGGCGTTCTGCGTCCATCGGTCGCGCTGATGGGACGGCCGGGCCGAGCATAGCACCCCCTGACCGCGCGGGCTTGAACCCCGCGCCGCTTTTCCCAATCTAAGCAGCCCGGAAACGGGTGGAGCCGGAGGTTCGCATGCGACGCGTCGTCCTCTTCCTCGCCACCAACGCCGCCGTCCTCGTCATGCTCGAGGTCTCGATGCGCGTCCTCGGGCTCGACGAGTGGCTCTACCGCCAGGGCATCCCCTCGGCGGCGCTGCTGGTCATGGCCGCCGTCTTCGGCATGGGCGGCGCCTTCGTCTCGCTCGCCATGTCGAAGTGGGTGGCGAAGATGAGCACCGGCGCGCGGGTCATCGACACGCCACGCACCCCGGCCGAGGCGTGGCTGGTCGAGACCGTGGCGCGGCTTGCGCGCCAGGCGGGCATCGGCATGCCCGAGGTGGCCGTCTACGACTCGCCCGACATGAACGCCTTCGCCACCGGCATGAGCCGCGACAACGCGCTGGTGGCCGTGAGCTCGGGGCTGCTGCTCGGCATGGAGCGCGACGCGGTCGAGGCGGTGCTCGCCCACGAGGTGAGCCACGTCGCCAATGGCGACATGGTCACGCTAACGCTGCTCCAGGGCGTGCTCAACACCTTCGTCATCTTGCTCTCGCGCGTGGCCGGCATCCTCATCGATCGCGTCGTCTTCCGCAGCCGCGGCTACGGCCTCGGCTACTGGGTGGGGACCATCGTCGCCGAGATCCTGCTCGCCGTCCTCGCCACCGCCATCGTCATGTGGTTCTCGCGCTGGCGCGAGTTCCGCGCCGACGCGGGCGCCGCGCGGCTCGTGGGGCCGGTGCCGATGATCGCCGCCCTGCAGCGGCTGAAGGCGAGCGTGGACCACGAGCACCTGCCCTCGGAGCTCGCCGCCTTCGCCATCTCCGGGCGCTGGGGCGCGGGGCTGGCGCGCCTGTTCGCGAGCCACCCGCCGCTCGACGAGCGCATCGCCGCCCTCGAGCGCATGGCGCGGCAGGGCCTCGCCGCCTGAGCCGCGCGGCGGCCCTCATGGTAGGAAGCCCTGAAAAATTCGTGAATTTTTCAGGGCTTCCCCGCGGCCAGGGACGGCCGCGGGACAGTCCATGCACATGGAAGTGCATGACAATACCGGGAGAAATCAAAATGGTCGCGAAGCACCTTAGCGGATCAATCCGCGTAGCGGATTGATCAGAGTTTCCAGCAAAATGACCGCGAAGCGCCTCAGTGCTGATCAATCCGCGTAGCGGATTGATCAGAGCATCCTGATAGAATCCGCGCCCTGTCGCGCACAGGCCCCGGAGGAGCCGCATGTCCCTGATCCAGCCCTTCGCCGCCCTGCGCCCGGCGCCGGGGCGGGCGGCGGACGTCATCGCGCCGCCCTACGACGTGGTCAGCACCGAGGAGGCCCGTGCCCTCGCCGCCGGCCGTCCGTGGAGCTTCCTCCACGTCTCGCGTCCCGAGATCGACCTGCCGCCCGGCACCGACCCGCACGGGCCCGAGGCCTACGCCAAGGCGGCCGATAACCTGCGCCGGATGGTGGAGGCGGGCGTGCTGGTGCGCGACCCGCAACCGCGGCTCTACGTCTACGGCATGGAGGCGCCGGACGGCCACCGCCAGACGGGGCTGGTGGCGGTGGCCTCGGTGGAGGCCTACCGCGAGGGGCGTATCCGGCGCCACGAGCACACGCGCCCCGACAAGGAGGCCGACCGCGCGCGCCAGATCGAGGCCGTCAACGCCCAGACGGGACCGGTGCTGCTCGCCTACCGCGCCGGCGGGAGGCTGGACGCGCTGCTCGCGACGGGCGCCTCCGGCGAGCCCGCCGCCGACGCCGTGGACCCCTACGGCGTGCGCCACCGCCTGTGGCTGCCGGAGGACCCGGCGTGGGAGGCGGAGGTGCTCGCGGCCGCCGAAGCCCTCGATGCGCTCTACATCGCCGACGGCCACCACCGATCGGCGGCCGCGGCGCGCGTGGCCGAGCGCCGCCGGGCCGAGCGCGGCCCTGGGCCCTGGGACTGGTTCCTCGCCGTGGTCTTCCCCCACGACCAGATGCGCATCCTCGACTACAACCGCATCGTGCGCGACCTCGGCGGCATGGGCCCCGAGGCCTTCCTTGAGGCGGTGCGCGCGCGCGGCTTCGCCGTGGAGGCGGCTGAGGGCCCGGTGCGCCCGGCCGGCCGCGGCGAGTTCGGCATGTATCTCGCCGGGCGTTGGTACCGGCTGCGGCTCGACCCCGCGCGCATCCCGGACGACCCGGTGGGGCGTCTCGACGTGAGCCTCCTGCACCGCGAGCTCATCGAGCCCGTCCTCGGCATCGCCGACCCGCGGCGCGATCCGCGCATCGACTTCGTCGGCGGCAGCCGCGGCCTCGAGGCCCTCGCCGCGCGCGTCGACGCCGGCGAGGCGGCGGTCGCCTTCTCGCTGCACCCCACGGCCATGGAGGACCTGCTCGCCGTCGCCGACGCGGGCGAGGTCATGCCGCCCAAGTCGACCTGGTTCGACCCCAAGCTCGCCGACGGCCTCGCCTCCCACGTCCTCGACTGAGCGGCGGGAGACGGGTTACGGGAGACGGGTTGCGGGTTACGGGAGACGGGAAAAAAGACTCTGGCTCCGAAGCAGGAGGCCTGGCGGGCTGCTGTAGACCGTAAACTGCAACCTGTAGCCTGACTTTGTGGGGGCGGCATCCCGCCGCGATTCCTCAGCACCGGTCGGGGCTGGAAGCCCCTCCCACAGCCGAAAGTGACGGGAGGCGGGCGTCGGGAGGCGAGGGTTGGTGCGCCCTTCGGGCGCAGCCGTTTCACTCCTGTCTCCGGTCACCCGTCTCCCGCGCACTGTACAAGCGGCATCCTGCCGCGCCCTCTTCGCGGGAGTGCACGGGAAGCGGAAGACAGGAGACAGGAGACGGGTGACCGGACCGGACCGTACACCGTGGCCTGCAAACTGTAACCCGCCTCCCGACCCCCGTCTCCCGCCTCTCCCGCCCCGGGCGGGCACGGCTCAGGCGACGGTCTCGGCGCCGAAGTCGAAGCTGAGGCTCTCGTCGGGCTCCTGCAGGAAGTGCCCCTGGATGTAGTTGACGCCGCACTGCCAGAGGATGGCGAGGCTGTTGGCGTCCTCCACGTACTCGGCGATGGTCAGCCGCCCCATGGACTGCGCCATGTCGGCGATCGACTTCACCGCCTGCTGGTTCTCCTGGCTCGAGGCGAGGTTGTGGATGAAGGAGCCGTCGATCTTGAGGTAGTCCGCGGGCAGGTGCTTGAGGAGATGGAAGGAGTTGAGCCCGCTGCCGAAGTGGTCGAGGGTGAAGCCGCAGTGCAGCTCCTTGAGGCCCTTGGCGAGCTGCTTGGTCTCCTTCAGGCGCGTGACCGCCTCGCTCTCGGCCACCTCGAGGACGAGGCTGTCGCCCTGCACGCGGGCCTGCTTGAGGCGCTCGGCGAGCCAGGGCAGGAACTCGGGGTCGGCGACGCTGTCGGCCGAGAGCTTGACGAAGAGGACCGTGTCGTGCCCCTGGCGCTTGCGCTCGGCGACGATGTCGATGGCGCGCGAGACCACCCAGCGGTCCACGCGTCCCATGAGGCCGGCGCGCCGCGCGCTCGGCAGGAAGTGCGCGGGCGGGACGAGCTCGCCCGTGTCCTCGTCGGTCATGCGCAGCAGCGCCTCGTACTTCTCGCCGGCGTCGCCGTGCAGGCTCACGATGGGCTGGAAGACCAGCCGCAGGCCCTCGCCGCCCTCGGCGAGGGCGCGCTCGAGGCGCTCCTGCCAGTAGGCGTCGCGCTCGCGCCCGGCCTGCTCGTCCGTGACGGGATTGTGCAGGTGCACGCGGTTGCCGCCGGCGGTGCGCGCCACCTCGGCGGCGAGCTCGGCGTGGCCGAGGACCTCCTGCGCCGAGGGCGTGTGCTCGGTGACGAGCGCGATGCCGACACTGGCCGTGGTCGCCACCGACTGCCCGCCCACGTCCGAGATGTGCTCCTCGACGAGCTGGCGGATGCGCTCGCCCAGGGCCTTGGCCTCCTCGGCGCCGCGCCCGCGCGCGAGGACCACGAAGACGTGGTCGCCGAAGCGTGCCGGCACGTCGTCCTCGGACACCGCCTGGCGGATGAGCGTGGCCACGTCCGAGAGCACCAGGTCGCTGCCGGCGATGCCCACCGACTCCTTGACGGCCTTGAAGTTGTCGACCTCGACGCACAGCACCGCGCCGGGGCTGCCGCCGCCGAGCACGGCGTTGACCTCCTCCTCGAGCTCCTCGAGGAAGTACTGGCGGTTGAAGAGCCCGGTGAGGAGGTCCTGCTTGCTGAGGTACTTGAGCTTCTTCTCGAGCTCGGCCTCGCTGGTCTGGCGGCGGATGAGGATCTGCGTGCAGGGCTCGCCCTCGTAGGTCGCGGGCGCGAAGGTCATGCGCGCCGGGAAGGTGCTGCCGTCGGGCTTGAGGCCCTGGAGCTCGAGCTCGTCGCCCTCGGCCTCGCCCCGGGAGAAGGCGCGCAGGAACTCCTTGAAGCGCTCGTGGTCGTCCGGGGCCACCATGTCGAGGATGGGCACGCCCTCGAGCTCCTCGAGGTCGGTGAAGCCGAACATCTCGAGGTAGGCCGGGTTGGCATGGATGTGCATGCCCTCGTGCACGTAGGCGATGGCGTCGCGCGAGCTCTCGAGCAGGGCGGCGCAGCGCTTCTCGCTCTCGCGCCAGGCCTGCTCGCAGCGCGCGTGGGCGCGCCGCTGGCGCACGTTCTCGAGCTCGCGCGCCACCACCAGGCACAGGTGCTCGGCATGGCCGCGCCCCACGTAGTCGGCGGCGCCGGCCTCGAGGGCCTCCACCACCCGCGCCTCGTCGTAGTCGTCGGCCACGGCGATCACGGGGATGCGGTGGCCGGAGGCGGCCACGGCGCGGCAGACGTCGGCGAGGGTCGGCTCGCCCAGGTCGGCCGCGCACAGCACCAGGTCCGGGGGGCGCTGCTCCACCGCCTCGGCCAGGCCCTCCAGGTCGGCCGCGTGGGCGGGCCGCACGGCGTAGCCGGCGTTGCGCAGGACGCTGTTGAGGGTCTCGGCCTCGTTCAGAGACTCCTCCACCACCAGCACGCGGACGACCTTGTCGTTGTCCATGGCCTCGCTTTTGCTTGAAAGTCCTTCGGCTTGCGCCAAATATTAGCAGAAGAGCGGCAGAAGGCCGGGCAAGCGCAGGAGGTGGTCGATGGGTATCGTGGTGCGCGCCGAGACCGAGCGCGACGCGGTGGCGGTCCAGCTCGTCAACCAGGCGGCCTTCGGTGGCGACCAGGAGGTGCGCCTCATCCGGCGGCTGCGCGACACCGACAGCGTCGCGCCGGGCCTGTCGCTGGTGGCCGAGGAGAACGGCCGCGTGGTGGGGCACCTGGTCCTGTCGAAGGCGCGCCTCGAGCGCGAAGGCGGCGAGACGCTGGAGATCCTCGCCCTCGGGCCGATGTCGGTGGTGCCGTCGCACTCGCACCGGGGCATCGGCTCGCGGCTGGTGCGCGCCGCGATCGAGGAGGCGCGCCGGCAGGGCTACCCGGCGATCGTCGTCACGGGCTATCCCGACTACTACCGCCGTTTCGGCTTCGAGCCCGCCGCCGGGCGGGGGCTGAGCTGCAACCTGGACGCGCCCGAGAGCGCCGTGCTCGTGCTGGAGCTACGCGAGGGCGTCCTCGCCGGCGGCGGCCGCATCGTCTATCCCTCGCCCTACGAGGAGGTCTTCTGAGCCCGCCCGCGGGCGCGCGGCGCCGCTAGAGCGAGCCCCAGAGGCTGTCGAGGTCGTCCTCGCCGCCGCCCGTGCCGCCGCCTTCGCCCCCGGCGGCGGCGTAGTGGTAGTGGGCGAAGCAGCCCGTGTTCTCCACGGTGCGGGCGAGCCGCACCGGCCGCGGCTTGCCGGCGAGCCCGCGCAGGCTCACCACCTCGGTGTGGCGCAGCGCGAAGGGCGGCGCCAGGAGGCTCGCCGGCTGCTGCACGGACGGCACCTCCGGCACGATGAGGACGGGGACCCACGGCGCGCCGGCCTCCTGGCGGCGCGCATAGCCGGGCTCGGCGTCGGGAAAGAGCACCTGCACCCCCACGTCCAGCCGTCCCTCGGACAGGCACTTGGCCCAGCGCACCGCGGCGAGCTGCCAGCGCGTCTCGCCGTCCTCGCGCACGGCGAGGAGCTCGCCCACCTGGAGCTGAAGGTCGCCCTCGTCGCCCGGCTCGCAGTGGATGCGGTAGCCCGCGGGGCTGATGTCCTCGACGCGGCAGCGGTGCACGGGGAACTCCGGCTCGGGCTCCGGGCCGCGGTCCTCGCGCTCGTCCTCGAGCACCACCATGCGCGGCGAGCCGCTCGGGGGGCCCGCGTCGAAGGCGAGGTCCCACACGTCCGGCACGCCGCCGCCCTGGGGGAGCCCCGTCTCGAAGTGGGCGCGGCCGCTGATCACGGCCTCGATGCCCGGCACGGGCTGCGGCGGCGTCTCGGCGCCCTTCTCCGTCGCAGGCGTGCGCTCGCGGCGCAGGCGCTGGTGGATGGCGCTCAGGCCCACGAGGACGTCGGCGGGCGTGCGGCTCGCCGCCCGCGTGAAGCCGCGCCGCGGCATCACGCCCCAGTTGAGCACCAGCCGGCGCAGGAGGGAGGCGGTCAGGCGCTCGCCCGTCACGAGCGGCTCCTCGCCCTCCTCGCGCACGGCCGCGAGGGCCGCGCGCAGGCGCTCGCCGAGCGGCGCGGCGTCGAGCACGCGGCAGCTCGCCGGCGTGCAGGCGGCGCGGTCGAGGCTGCGGTAGCGCGGCGGCTCGTCGGTGTCGAGGTGGACCACGAACAGCCCCTCCTGGCGCACGGGGTCGCCGAGCGGCTCGAGCCGCGCGTCGGCGGCCCACTCGGCAAGGGCGTCGTAGACGGCGCGCACCTCGCCCTGGCGCATGCGGTAGGGGCAGGCGAGCGAGAGCAGCAGCAGGCGCCTGTAGGCCGCGCCGGCCGTCGCCGTCACGTCCGTGGCGCGCCGCCCCGGCCCGCTCGCGGGAAGCTCCGTAAGCCCGTGGGCCTCGGCCAGGCCGTAGACCCGATGGAGGCTCCGCCACAGCTCCGGCGGCGGCGGCGCGTAGGCCTGGTAGACCGTGAGCAGGGCCCGGCCGAGCTGCTCCAGGGCACCGTGCGCCGCCGGGGCGGCGAGCTGCGGGCCGCGCCCGCGCACCGCCTCGCGCGCGGCGAGCTCGAAGCCGAGCGCCATCTGGCGCGCGAGCTCGATGGCCACGCGGGCCGCCTTGCGGCCGCGCTCCGGCAGCGGCAGCGGCCGGCCCACGAAATGGCGCCGCACCGCGGCCGTGACGTCCTCGACGGGGCGCGCGAGCATGCGCAGGAGCTCCAGGCGCTCGTCCGCCGGCAGGCGCGTGCGGTTCATCTCCAGGAGCGCGGCGTGCACGCGGCGGCCCGTCTCGGCCACGTTGGCGAGCGGCAGGTCGGCGACCCACGCGCGGAAGGCGCGCGGGCGGAAGTCGTGCGAGGCGGCCTCGCGCGGCTGCAGCGACGCGAGGACGGCCTCGATGCTGGCTGGCGCGTTCACCATCTCCCCCCTTGCGTCCCGTTGGTGCGCGGCCGCGCCGAGGCCCGCCCCACAGTAGCACAGCGCGCGGCACCGCCCAATGCGGCGTGCCGCCGCACCCGGACGGGCGGCCCTCAGGCGCCGAGGAGCGTCTTGGCGGGGGCCCCGGGCTCCTCGCGCACGAGGCGCGGGACCAGGTAGCCCGGGAGGCGGGCGGCGAGCGCGCGGTGCAGCGCCCGCGCCTCGGCCTCCGGCACCTCGAAGTGCGCGGCCCCCTCGACCGGGTCGAGCAGGTGCAGGTAGTAGGGCAGGACCCCCGCCTCGAACAGGCGCTCGCTGAGCGCGGCGAGGGTGGCGGCGTCGTCGTTGACGCCGCGCAGCAGGACCGACTGGTTGAGGAGCGTGGCGCCGAGCGCCCGCAGCTGTGCAAGCGCCCCCGCCACCTCGCCGTCGATCTCGCGCGCGTGGTTGACGTGCACCACGACCACGGCCTGCAGGCGCCGCAGCCCGCCGAGCCAGGCCGCGAGCCCCTCGTCGACCCGCGCGGGGATCGCCACCGGCAGGCGCGTGTGGATGCGCAGCCGCCGCAGGTGCGGCACGGCCTCCAGGGCGTCGGCCAGCGCGGCGAGCGTCGTGTCCGGGAGCGCCAGGGGGTCGCCGCCGCTCAGGATCACCTCGTCCACCTCCGGGTGGCGGGCGAGCCAGTCGAGCGCCTCCTCCCACCGGCTCCCGCAGGCACCCTCCCCGTAGGGAAAGTGGCGGCGGAAGCAGTAGCGGCAGTGGATCGCGCAGGCCCCGGTCGCCACGAGCAGCGCGCGGGAACGGTACTTGCGCACCAGGCCGCGGGCGGCGAGCGCGTCACGCTCGCCGAGGGGATCGCGCCGGAAGCGGCGGGGTTGCGGCGCGCGCTCGGCCCCGAGCGGCAGCACCTGCAGCAGCAGGGGGTCGCGCGGGTCGCCGGGGCGGATGCGCGCGAGCCACGGCTCCGGCACCCGCAGCGGGAAGCGCGCCGCGGCGGCGCGCGCGGCCGGCAGCAGCGCTGGATCGAGGTCGAGGCGCGCGAGCAGGCGCGCCGGGTCGGTCACCGCGGCGGCGAGGATCTCCTGCCAGGCGGGGCGGCGGCGGGCCGCCGCGCTTCGCGCTATCATTGCGGGCCTTTCCGTTCCGGTCCGGTCGCGTGCCGGCCGCAGGGGAGAAGGAAGGAAGACGGATGCCGAGCTACAGCACCAACGAGTTCCGCAGCGGCCTCAAGGTCATCCTCGACGGCGAGCCCTACGTCATCATTGAAAACGAGTTCGTCAAGCCGGGCAAGGGACAGGCCTTCAACCGCGTCAAGCTGCGCAACCTCAAGACCGGCCGCGTCATCGACAAGACCTTCAAGTCGGGCGAGACGGTCGAGGCCGCCGACGTCGTCGAGCGGCCCATGCAGTATCTCTACACCGACGGCGAGCAGTGGCACTTCATGGACCCCGAGACCTACGAGCAGTACGCGGCCGACGCCACCGCGGTGGGCGATGCGGCCAAGTGGCTCAAGGAGCAGGACGTCTGCAACGTCACGCTGTGGAACGACGCCCCGCTCCTGGTCACGCCCCCGAACTTCGTGGTCCTGCGCGTGGTCGAGACCGACCCCGGCGTGCGCGGCGACACCGCCCAGGGGGGCAACAAGCCCGCGAAGCTCGAGACCGGCGCCGTGGTGCGCGTGCCGCTGTTCGTGGAGGAAGGCGAGCTGATCAAGGTCGACACGCGCACGGGCGAGTACGTCTCGCGCGTCAAGGAGTAGGGGCACGGCGGTGGCGGAGGAGGCCCCCCGGTCCGCCACGGCCGGCGCCGGCGAGGACTGGCGTCCGTCCGCCGCCATCGAGGCGCTGCGCGCACGCGCGGAGATCCTGCGGCGCATCCGCGCCTTCCTCGAGGCGCGCGGCCTGTGGGAGGTGGAGACGCCCGTCCTGTCCGCCGCCACGGCCACGGACCCGGCCATCGACAGCCTCGAGACGCGCTGCCGCGCGCCGGGCGCGCCCCCGCGCCTCTATCTCCAGACCTCGCCCGAGCACGCGATGAAGCGCCTGCTCGCGGCCGGCAGCGGCCCGATCTACCAGATCACGCGCGCCTTCCGCGACGGCGAGGCGGGGCGGCTGCACAACCCCGAGTTCACCATTCTCGAGTGGTACCGCGTGGGCTTCGACGAGCACGCGCTCATGGACGAGGTCGAGGCGCTGGTGCGCACGGCGCTCGCCGGCCACCGCGAGCTGCCGCAGCGCCCCTTCCGGCGGCTCGCCTGGCGGGCGGCCTTCGCGGAGGCGACGGGCCTGGACCCGCTCGCGGCACCGGCCGCCGAGCTCGCACGGCTCGCCCGGGCCCACGGCCTCGAGCCTTCGCCGGCGCTCGCGGGCGACCGCGCCGCGCTCGAGGACTGGCTGCTCGACGCGGTGGTGGTGCCGGCGCTCGCACGCGGCGGGCCCTTCTTCCTCCACGACTGGCCGGCCGAGCGCGCCGCGCTCGCGCGGCTGCGCCCGGGAAGCCCGCCCGTTGCGGCGCGCTTCGAGCTCTTCGTCGATGGTATCGAGCTCGCCAACGGCTACCACGAGCTCGCCGACGCGGCCGAGCAGCGCCTGCGCATGGAGCGCGACCGCGCCCGCCGCCGGCGCGCGGGTCGGGCCGTGCCGCCCGTGGACGCGCGGCTGCTGGCCGCGCTCGAGGCGGGCCTGCCGGACTGTGCCGGGGTCGCCCTGGGGGTGGACCGCCTGGTGATGCTGGCCCTCGGCGCGCGGAGCCTGGCGGAGGTGATCGCCTTCCCGCTCCCCCGGGCGTGACCGGGCCCCGTGGTGCGGTGTGACGCAGGCCGCAGCGGGCGCCGCGCTGCGCGGCTAGACTGTGTCTTGCCAGGAGCGACCCCGGGGCGGGCGGAGCGCCTGCCCCCTGCCGCGGAGGTGGTGCCATGAAGATCATGGATCAGCGTGCGAGCGACCGGCGGCCGATCGCCATCGAGGTGGAGATCTTCCAGCGCGGCGCCCCGGTGCGTCAGGGCCGCACGCGCGACGTCGGGCTCGGCGGCACCTTCGTCGAGGGCCCGGGCCTGCCGCTGCAGGCGGAGGTGGAGCTCGCCTTCCGCATCCCCGGGACGCGCGAGCGCCGGCTGCGGGCGCGGGTGGTGCGCGTCGAGGACCGCGGCGCGGGCCTCGCCTTCCACGACCTCGACCTCAACGGGGTGCGCGCCCTGCAGGACGTGATCGCCCTGGCGCGCTACGGCACCGCCTGAGCCCGCGGCTCGAGGCGCCCCAGCGCGCGCCCGACGCGCACCCGCGCGCCTGGCCCGAGGCCCGGGACCCACTGCGGTCGCCGCGCCCACAGCACCGCCACCGTCGAGCCCATCCGGAAGCGTGCGAGCTCGGCCCCGCGCGCGAGGGTCAGGCCGCCCTCGGTCACCGGCACCGGGGCCGGCCGCCGCGCGCGCGGCAGGCGCCCGGCCCATACCGTCTCGATGCCGCCGACGAGCAGCGCCCCCACCATCACCAGGGCCATCGGCCCGCACGCGGTGTCGAAGCGCATCACCAGCCGCTCGTTGCGCGCCGGCAGGTCCGGCACGCGCGCGGCGATCGCCGGGGCCACGCCCAGGAGGCTCCCGGGCAGGTGGAGGGCGGCGCGCAGCGTCCCGGCCAGCGGCATGTGCACGCGGTGGTAGTCGCGCGGCGAGAGATAGAGGATCGCGAAGCCGCCGCCCGCGAGCGCTGCCGCGAGCCCCGCGTCGCCCAGGAGCCGTGTGGCGTCGAAGGCGCCGCCCTTGACGCGCAGCAGCCGGCCGGGCGCCAGATCGCCGTGCGCGCTCAGCGTCCCGTCGACGGGGGAGACCACCGTGGCCTCGTCGCCTTCCAGCGGTCGCGCGCCGGGACGCAGCGCGCGGGTGAAGAAGGCGTTGAAGCTCGGATAGGCGTCGGGGTCGGTCTCCGCGGCCTCGGCGAGGTCGACCCCGTAGCGCCGCACGAAGGCGCGGATCAGGGCGCGCCGCAGGGGCGGCCAGCGGCAGTCGGCGATGTGGCCGGCGAGCGCGCTGAGGCCGCGTTGGGGCAGCAGCCGCTGCAGGGCGAGGGCGAGCGCCGCGGCGCGCCCGCCGTCAGCGCCCATGCGCCTCCGGGGAATGCCCGCCGTGCGTGTGCATCGCGCCGCCTCCCGTGCGGCGCACCGGAAGCTCCAGCGCCTGCTCCGTGCCGTCGCCCAGGCGCAGCGTGAGGCGCACCCGGTCGCCGGGGCGAAGGTCCCGGCGCGGGCCGATGAGCATCAGGTGCATGCCGCCCGGCTCGAGGCGTACCGTCTCGCCCGGCGCGATCTCGAGCCGCGGCACCGGCTCCATGCGCGCCACCCCGTCGCGCACCACCGTGCGGTGGATCTCGACGCGCTCGAAGTCCGGGCTCGCGGCCCCCGTCACCGCGACCGGCCTCGGGCCGGGATTGCGCAGTGTCATGTAGCCGGCGAGCACCGGCGCGCCGGGCGGCGCGGCGCGCACGTGGGCGCCCTCCACGGCGAGGCGCGGCACCGGACCTGCGGCGGCCGCGGCAGCGAAAGCCAGTGCTGCGAGGCCGAGGGCTGCGTGGGCGATGCGGGCGCTCATGGGCTTGCTTCCTCCTGCTGGGCCAGGCGCTCGAGCGTCGCCGCCAGCGAGGCCGCATCGAAGGGCGGGGCGACGACGCCGGCGAAACGCCCGGCGGGATCGACCAGGAACAGGCTGGCGCTGTGGTTGACCAGGTAGCCGCCGCCGGCGTCCGGCTCGCCGAGCTCGTAGTAGGCGCCGACGGCACGGGCGAGGCGGTCGATGTCGGCGCGCGCGCCGCTCAGGCCGACGATCCCCTGCCCGAAGAAGGCCGCATAGCTCGCCGCCCGCGCCGGGTCGTCGCGCGCCGGATCCACGGACACGAACCAGGCGGCGACGCGCGCGCGCACCGCAGGCGGCAGGCGCCCGAGCGCCTCGGCCACGAGCGCCAGCGTCGTCGGGCACACGTCGGGGCAATGCGTGTAGCCGAAAAAGAGCAGCGTCCAGCGCCCGCGCAGCGCCGTCTGGTCCACGGTCCGCTTGCCGCCCGCGAGCCGGAAGGCCGGCAGGGGCGTGCGCTCCGGCAGCACCAGGGCCGCGCCCACGCGCACGGGCTGCGGCGGCGGGCGCTGGCGCTGCTCGTGCACCAGCCAGCCCAGCACCGCGCCGGCGGCCAGCGCCGTCAGCGCGGCCGCGGCGAGGAGGGCTCGCGATGACCCCGGGGCGCCCATGGGCGCGCATTATGGCACGCCGCGCCGCGCGCGCGCGGGGCTGCGGTAAGATGTCGCACCCGCCGCAACCGGGAGCCCGACAGGCGCATGGATCCCGCCCTCGAGAGCACGCTCGTGACGCTGCGCGACGCGGTGCGCTGGGCGGCCTCGCGCTTCGCGGCCGCCGGGCTCGCCTTCGGCCACGGCACCGACAACGCCCTCGACGAGGCCTATGCGCTGGTCTCGCACGTGGTGGCGCTCGCGCCGGGCGTGCCCGAGCCCTATCTGGACGCGCGCCTGCATCCGGACGAGCGCCGGCGCATCGTCGAGCTCGCCGAGCGGCGCATCGCCTCGCGCAAGCCCCTGCCGTACCTCACGGGCGAGGCCTGGTTCGCGGGTCTGCCCTTCGAGGTCGACGAGCGCGTGCTGGTGCCGCGCTCGCCCATCGCCGAGCTCATCGAGCGCCGCTTCGAGCCCTGGGCTCCCGCATCGGTCGGCCGCATCCTCGACATCGGCACCGGCTGCGGGTGCATCGCCGTCGCCTGTGCGCTCGCTTTTCCGGAGGCGCGGGTCGACGCCGTGGACGTGGACGAGGGCGCGCTCGCGCTTGCGCGCCGCAACGCCGAGCGCCACGGCGTGGCGGATCGCGTGCGCCTGCTGCGCTCCGACCTGTTCGAGGCCCTCGCGGGCGAGCGCTACGACATCGTCGTGAGCAATCCGCCCTACGTGCCGGAGGGCGAGCTCGAGACCCTTCCCCCGGAGTACCGCCACGAGCCGGCGCGGGCGCTCGCCTCCGGCCCGCAGGGGCTCGACCACCCCCTGCGCATCCTGTGCGAGGCCCCGGCGCATCTCGCGCCGGGCGGGATCCTGGTCATGGAGGTGGGGGCGACGCGGGCCGCCCTGGAGGCCCGCCTGCCGGACGTGCCGGTGCTGTGGGTGGAGCTCGAGCGCGGCGGCGAGGGGGTGCTGCTCCTCACGGCCGAGGAGCTGGTGCGCTACCATGAGCGCTTCGAGGCGGCATTGGCCGCCGCACGGGCGGAGGGCGAGAGGCGATGAGGCCGCGCACACCCGAGGAGTACGTGGACCTGGTCGAGCAGGCGCTGTTCGAGATCGAGGAGCTGCGCGCATCGGCCGAGTACGACATGGAGGAGATGGGCGAGGCGCTCGGCTTCGTGGACGAGCTCGAGGCCACCGTGCGGGCGCTGCTCGAGTCCATGCGCGACGGCAGCTACCGCTTCGCCGACGAGGACCTGCCCTTCATGCGCCTCATCGAGCCCGTCCACGAGTCGCTCCTGCCCTTCAAGTCGCTGCTGAAGCTGATCAACGACACCCACCGCCAGGGCCTCGACACCGGCGACTGAGGGCGCCGCGGGGCGTATACTGGTCCTCGGAACCGCGCCGCGCGGCGCGCACCAGCCCCCTCGATCCCACCATGAGCGCCGACGCCCACGAGATCCAGTTCGACGAGGCCCTCATCCGGCGCTACGACCGGAGCGGCCCGCGCTACACCTCGTATCCGACGGCGGTGCAGTTCCACCCGGGCTTCGGGGCGGAGGACTACGCGCGCCATGCGCGCGCGAGCAACGCGCCGCCGGCGCCGGGGGCGCCGCCGCGGCCGCTCTCGCTCTACGTGCACATCCCCTTCTGCGACACGGTGTGCTTCTACTGCGCCTGCAACAAGATCCCGACCAAGGACCGCGCGCGCGCCGACCGCTACCTCGACCTCCTCGAGCGCGAGGCGGAGCTGCAGGCGGCGCTCTACGCCCCCGGGCGCACGGTGGACCAGCTCCACTGGGGCGGAGGGACGCCCACCTTTCTCACGCCGGAGCAGATGAGCCGCCTGATGGACATCCTGCGCGCGCGCTTCGCCCTGCGCGGCGACGACCGCGGCGAGTACTCGGTCGAGGTCGACCCGCGGCGCATCGGCCCAGAGGTGATCGAGCACCTGCGCGCGCTCGGCTTCAACCGCATGAGCGTCGGGGTGCAGGACTTCGAGCCCCGGGTGCAGCGCGCCGTCAACCGCATCCAGAGCGAGGCCGAGACAAGGGCGGTGGTGGAGGCGGCACGCGGCGCGGGCTTCCACTCGGTGAGCGTGGATCTCATCTACGGGCTGCCGCACCAGAGCGTGGAGAGCTTCGCGCGCACCCTCGACCGCGTCCTCGAGGCGCTCGCGCCGGACCGGCTGTCGATCTTCAACTACGCCCACCTGCCGGAGCGCTTCACGCCGCAGCGGCGCATCCGCGCCGAGGACCTGCCCTCGCCGGCGGAGAAGCTGCGCATCCTCGAGCTCGCCATCGCGCGCCTGACCGCCGCCGGCTACGTGCACATCGGCATGGACCACTTCGCCCGTCCGGACGACGCGCTCGCGGTGGCGCAGCGCGAGGGCACCCTGCACCGCAACTTCCAGGGCTACTCGACCCACGCCGGCTGCGACCTCGTCGGCCTGGGCGTGAGCGCCATCAGCTCGCTGGAGCGCGCCTACGCGCAGAACGCGCACACGCTCGAGGCCTACGGCGAGCGCCTGGGGCGCGGGGAGCTCCCGATCGAGCGCGGGGTCGAGCTCGACGACGACGACGTGCTGCGCCGGCACGTCATCATGGAGCTCATCTGCCACTTCCGCCTCGACTTCGGCGAGGTCGAGCGGCGCTTCGGCATCGACTTCGGCGCCTACTTCGCGGACGCGCTGGCCGAGGTGCGGGCGATGGCGGCCGACGGGCTGCTCGCCCTCGACGGGGCGGGCATTCGCGTGCTGCCGCGCGGACGGCTCCTCATCCGCAACGTGTGCATGGCCTTCGACCGCTACCTGGCCGAGGGCCGGCGCGGCACCTTCTCCAAGGTCATCTGAGCGCCCGCATGGGCACGGCGCGGGCGGCGGGTCGCGGGAGACAGGTTGCGGGGCACGGGTTGCGGGAGACGGGGAAGATCAAAAGGCCGCGCGCGCAGCGCGCACCGGCCTCGCCTCCCGACACCCGTCTCTCGCCTCTCCGTCACAGGCGGTCGCGGCTGGAAGCCGCTCGTATAGTGCACGGGAGGCGGGTTACGGGAGACGGGCGACGGTATACCGTCCCCTGCGAGCTGTCACCCGCTTGGGGGCTTCGAGCCCCGAGCGGGAATGGCCGCGCCCGAAGGGCGCGCCACCTCCTCGTCTCCCGACCCCTGTCTCCCGGCTCCGCCGCCGCGGCGCTCAGCCGCCGCGGCGGCGGTAGATGAGGCCGGGCTCGAGCAGGATCTCGCCGCGGCGGAGCTGGTCGAGCGGCCAGTGGCCGTCTGCGTCGCAGCGGGCGATGCGGTCGAAGACGTATTCGCCGTCGGCGGTGCGCATGCCTTCCCAGATCGGCCGCCCGAGGTGGACGCCGACGCGGCGGCCGAAGGGGTGATGGCTCGGGTTCACGGTGACCTCCTCGCGTCCGTTGCCGGTCCGAAGGGCATATCGGCCGGCGCCGGGGAGGCTTGAGTGCCCCGTTTCCGGGAGACAGGTCGCGGTTTACGGTCAGCGGAAGACCGCAGGCGGAACGCCGCGGCCTTGAACCCGCCCGTGTTTGAGCGGCATCCTGCCGTGCCCGCTTCGCGGGAGTGCACGGGACGGGAGACGGGAGACGGGAGACCGTACACCGTAACCTGCAAGCCGTAACCCACCTGTGGGAAGGGCTTCCAGCCCCGACTGGGGGCCGAGGAATGGCGGCTGGAAGCCGCTTGTATAGTGCACGGGAGACGGGTTGCGGGAGACGGGAAAATCAAAAGGCCGCGCGCGGAGCGCGCTCCAACCCTCGTCTCCCGAACCTTTCCTCGCGTCTCTTCGGGCGCGTTCCCCGGCCTCGTGCGGCCTTTCCCCGCCATCCGCTACCCGGCCGCCGCGCGCCGTGCCGTACAATAGCCGCCCATGGCCGGGAACACGATCGGGCGGGTCTTCTGCGTCACCACCTTCGGCGA
>WGBS01000159.1 GCA_015494165.1 Gammaproteobacteria bacterium
CGGGCGCCTTCGCGCTCCACGCCGCCCTGGTGAGGGCGCGCCTGCGCGCGCGCGAGACCGACAAGGCCCTCGCCGCCGCGCGCGCCGCCGCAGACCGCTGGCCCGAGAGCCCGGCGGCGCTCGCGCTCCTCGGGCGCGCGCAGCTCGCCGCCGGCAAGCCGCGCGAGGCCGTGGCCACGCTCGCCAAGGCCGCCGAGCGCGCGCGGCGGCCGGCGCGCATCCGCCTCATGCTCGCCGAGGCCCAGCTCGCCGCGGGCGACGCCGAGGCCGCGCTGGCGAGCGCCGAGGCCGCCGCCCGCGAGCGCCCGCACGACCTCGTGGCGGCGGCGCTGCGCGTGCGCGCCCTGGTGGCGCTGCGCCGCCACGACGATGCGCTCGCGCTCGCGCGCGAGGTGCAGTCCTGGAAGGCGCCCGCGCAGGCGCGCACCACCGGCCTCGCCCTCGAGGGCACGCTGCTCGAGGCCGCGGGCCGGCCCGCCGAGGCGGCGCGCGTCTACGCGCGCTGGCGCGAGGCGGCGCCGGGCTCGCGGCGCGCCGTGGAGGCCCTCGCGCGCGCGCTCGCGGCGGCGGGGAAGCGCTCCAAGGCGGTACGGGTGCTCGAGGGCTGGCTGGAGCGGCACCCGGACGACCAGCTCCTGCGCCTCACGCGCGCCGGTCTCCTCGAGCGCATGGGGCGCAAGGAGGAGGCGCGTGCCGAGTACGAGCGCCTCGCCGCCCTGCCGCGGCCGCATCCGGTGGTGCTCAACAACCTGGCCTGGATCTATGTGCAGTCGGGCGACCCGCGCGGGCTGGAGCTCGCGCGCCGCGCCTACGAGCGCATGTCCGACAATCCCGCCGTCATGGACACCTACGGCTGGGCGCTCTACAAGGCGGGCCGCTTCGAGGAGGCCCGCAAGCTGCTGTCGGAGGCGGCGCTGCGTCTGGCCGGGAACCCGTCGGTGGGCTACCACCTGGCGGCGGCCCTGGCACGCACGGGCGAGCGGCAGGAGGCCATCCGGCGGCTCCGCGGCCTGCTGCGGCCCGGCCGCGACTTCCCGGAGCGCGCCGAGGCCGAGGCGCTCCTGAAGACGCTCGAGTGGCGTCCGGCGGAAGGCTGAGGGCGTCGCGCCCATGAGCGCCGCTCCTCCGAAGACGGCTCCGGGCCGCATGCGCGTGCTGGCGGGGCTCGCGCTGGCGGTCGTGGCGCTCGTCGCCGCAGGCTGCGACCGCGGCCGCCAGCCCCGGGACGCGGCCGCCGCGGTAGCGCAGGCGCGCCAGCTCCTCGAGGAGGGCAACCTGCGCGACGCCACCATCCTCCTCAAGGACGTGCTCCAGCGCGATCCCGAGCGGCCCGATGCGCGCTGGCTGCTCGCCCGCGTCTACATCGCCGGGGCGCAGGCGGATGCCGCCATCAAGGAGCTGCGCCGCGCCATCGAGCTCGGGCTCGACGAGGAGGTCGGCCTGCCGGCGCTGGCGCGCGCCTACCTGCTCAAGGGTGACGTGCCGAAGGTGCTCGAGGTGGCCGACCCGGCGCGCGTGCGCTCGCCCGCCGCCAAGGCCGAGCTCCACGCGCTGCGGGCTGCGGCGCATCTCGCCCGCGGGCGGCGTGCCGAGGCGCGCCGCGAGCTCGAGCACGCGCGCGCGCAGGCGCCGGACAGCGTGCTGGCCAGGATCGTCGCCGCCCGGCTCGCCCTCGTCGAGGGCCGCCGCGACGAGGCGGCCGCGCTCGCGCGGCAGGCAGTCGAGGCGACGGGCGGCAGGGACCGGCGGCCGTGGGAGCTGCTGATCGAGGCACTCGCCGCCGCCGGGCGTGTGCAGGAGGCCGAGCGCGTGGCGGGCGAGGCGCTCGAGGCCACCGGGCTCGCCCTGTTCCGCTTCCACCGCGCCATGTTCCGCCTCCGTCTGGGCCGGCTGGACGAGGCGCAGGCCGACGTCGAGGCGTTGGCCCGGGCGGCGCCGAAGTCCTGGCACCGCCAGTATGCCGCGGGGATCCTCGCCTTCCAGCGCCGCGACTACGCGATGGCCGAGGAGCGGCTTGCGGAGGCGGCACGCCTCAAGCCCTACCATTACCCGACGCTGCTCTATCTGGGTGCCGCGCGCATCGCCCTGGGCCGCGAGAACTCCGCGCGCGAGGCGCTGCGCCAGGCGGTGCATGCCGCGCCCGGGAGGCTCATGGGGCGGCTGCTGCTCGGGGCCCTGCTGCTGGGCGAGGGCGACGTCGAGGGCGCACGCAAGGTGCTCGATCCGGTCGAGCGCGCGGGCGTCCGCCACACGCTGGCGCAGGAGGTCCTCGCCGCGCTCGCCCTCGCCGAGGGCGACGCCGAGCGCGCCGCGGGGCTGCTCGCACGCGCGCACCGCATGGCGAGCGGCCGCGAGCGCGAGCGCCTCGGGCTCGGCCTCGGGCGGCTGCTGCTGCGCTCGGGGCGCACCGAGGAGGCGCTCGCCGTGCTCGACGCCTACCGCGAGGGCGACGGCGACGCCGCACGCGCGGCGCAGGCGATGGAGGCGCTGGCGCTGGTGCGCGCGGGGCGCGCGGGCGAGGCGCTGCGCCTCGCGCGCGCCTCGCGGGCGGGCGGCCCCACCTGGCGCGCGCTGCTCGAGTCGCAGGTGCATGTCTGGGCGGGGGCCCCCGACCGCGCCGAGGCCGTGCTGAAGGCGGCGTGGGAGAAGGAGCGGGCCGAGCCCCTGGCGCTGGCGCTCGCGCGCCTTGCCGCGGCGCGCGGTGCCCTGGACGAGGCCCTGGGCTATCTGGACGCGGCGCGGGAGGCCGGCAAGGCCACGGCGCGCGCGGCGGCGCTGCGCGCGCGCATCGAGCTCGCGCGCGGGCGCACCGACGAGGCGAAGCGCCTCCTGCGCGGGCTGCTCGAGGACCGGCGGCTCGGCGCCGCGGCGCGGCTGCGGCTCGCCGCGCTCGAGCTCGCCACCGGCGGCGCGGACGAGGCAGAGGCGCTGCTGCAGGGGCTCCCGGCGGCGGCGCGGCGCACCCCCGCAGCCCAGGAGCTCGGCGTGCGCATCGCGCTCGCACGCGGCCGCCTGGAGGAGGCGCGCAAGATGGCGGCGAGCCTCGCGGCGCGCTGGCCGCGGCTGCCGCAGGGGCATCTGCTGGCGGCGAGGGCCGCTGAGGCGCTCGGCGACCGGGACGCTGCGATCGCCACCCTTCGCAAGGGCCTCGAGCGCGTGCCGGCGCCGGCGGCGTTGCCGCTGCGCGTTCGCCTGGCGGACCTGCTGCTCCGCCGGGGCGATGTCGAGGGCGCCGAGCGCCAGCTCGCCGGCATCGAGCGGGAGACGGCGCCGGTGCTGCTGCTGCGCGGGCGCATCGCGGCCGCACGGGGCGACGCCGAGCGCGCCCTGGCGCTGCTGCGCCAGGCGCAGGCGCGAGGCGCCGGGCCCGGGGCGCTGCGGGCGATCGTGCGCGAGGCCTGGCGGCGCGGCGAGCGTGACCTCGCCCTGCGCAGCGTGCGGGTCTGGCTGGAGCGGCGCGAGACCGACCGCCTCGCGCGGCTGCTCGAGGCGGAGCTGCTGCTCGCCGCGGGCCGCACGGACGAGGCACGCGCGCGCTACGAAGCGATCCTGCGGCGCTGGCCGGACGAGCCCGTGGCCCTGAACAACCTCGCCGCGCTCCTCGCCGATCAGGATCTGCCGCGCGCCCTGGAGCTCGCGCGGCGCGCGGCCGCGCGCGCGCCGCGCGCGGCCGGCGTCGCGGACACCCTCGGCTGGCTGCTGCACCGCGCGGGCCACGACGAGGAGGCGCTCGTGCAGCTCCGCCGCGCGGTGGCGGCGCGCCCGAAGGAGCCTGCCTACCGCTATCACCTCGCCACGGTCCTCGCAAGCC